>NZ_CP037421.1:300000-514555 GCF_007748155.1 Gimesia panareensis | reverse complement strand
CGGTTTTGAAATTGGGTCTGCAACCAAAGAAAGCATTCACGATACTTATCACCATTTCGAGGATATTATTAATATCCCACTTGGAAAATGTATCGATTCAGGTGCAACTCCGTGGGACTTGAGCGATAGTTGACATCAGGACTCATGCTTGGAGTTTGGCTATAGAATATCCAACATCTAGGAATGAATATTAAACTACCAACGTTTTTTATTTTGAGAGACCGAATATACTAAGGATGTTACTAAGTAAACGTTGTCCTTTTAAGTATTCGTGTAATTTTGGAAAGTAATCCTTTGCACCAGGTGGAACGTCCCCAATACCATGGCTTGTACCAGTTACACTCGTGGTATTATATCCTACTTTAGTCCAGTTGGGTGGCGGTGGGGACGTGCTTTGATGCATAATCTTTCTGCAACCAAATTGGCCTAATGCTACTTGCCTTCTAGCAAGAAGATAAAATGTTCGAAGGGTTATATCTTTATTTGAATAGAAAGTCCAAATGTCACCAGCCCCTCCAAAATCACTACGAAAAAAATCATGTGTATCCGAGAATTGTTGATTTGGCAATAACGATGAATTTGTGATTGCAGATTCCATGTTGATCCAAGTTAGCCAATGGTTCGGGCTTCGTTGGAATCCATCTTTTTGTAGTCGACTGAATAAAGACGCCGTACAAAAAGAGCCGAGAGAATGACTCATCGTGACAAGATATTCATAGTTGGTTAACATATGTCTGACGAAGGGATCCAAATACTCAGCAGTGATTTGTGCTCGTCTCTCCACTTCATCCCAAATTGCTGCTGCTCCAAAGAAATGTAAATGCGACATATATTCTAGAGAGGGATAAATTGTAGTCTCCATTTCCTCAATCCACGAAGAGTCATATGTCACAAATAACATGTCATTTTCAGGGAAATCTTCGTTCTTCGAGATCTCCCAAGCTTTGAATAGAGGTTTGACATAATCTTTAAATGCACTATTAATGCTTCCATCATAGTTCATTCCATGCACGCACAGAGCCGCCCCCCTATTAGTTAGGTCAACCACATCCTTGATTTCTGTAGCTTGTGGATCTTCATCCTTCCATACACTTCCATGGGGATTTTTCAGTAGATAAAGTCTAGGATTTGGTTTTCGCGGCTTTACTTTCTCTTTGATTGTATCAATAAATATAAATGCATCCTGCAGCAACTCCTGGCTCGCCCTACCGAGATAATCAGCAAAACGACCATCTATTTTTTCTTTTTCACGATTTAAGATAGAAGCACATTCAGTTGCAGAACCAAATGATGACTGCAAATGGTCTATTGTTTCTTCTCTTAGCAACTGCCCCTCTGAAATTACAGAATCTACCCGTTCTGCAACATATCTTTCAATAGGTTCAAGATCAAATGGCATTTTTGTCTTCTCTTTCTGCAAATTGCAATGTAAAGATTAGATGCTTGTTGCCAATAGTTAGGCACGGTAGTGGGAACTGCTGACTATAGATTCTTTTTTCCGAAGGCGAACGGGAATCTGCCTGCTAGCCGTCAATATTTTTCACATTAATCCGAACGTCTGCAAAGTCCCCCTCGTCATCTGCGAGACGATCCTGATCCGAGATTTCCCATATGGATCAGCCTGAAACCACTCCAGGCATGGACTTTCTTTGATTGTAACCACTGCGGTCCCCCGTGTCTAAAACAAAGTGATTTTTCGCCACTTTTGTTGTGCCTCTGTTGTTGAGATCCGGAAATTGCTGCCCGAGCGAATCATTTTTCAGTAGTCAACACGGTTTCTGCGCAGACTTTCTCTGTGAGGAACCCCGTTTTTCGCTATTTGATATACTTCCGCTTCACGTCATGCGTGACCGGCGGCGGAATTGCCAGTCGTGCAATCCGATCAAGAATTGCGGCGAACAATCTCCGTGGCACAGCCACTTCGGCCAGTTGAAAGAATACGTACTTGGCATGCCGGGTTACCTTGGCCCCAACCTTGACCAGCTTCTCCCGCAGCGTCGTCAGCGACCAGTTCTGTATAGGCTTGGGCAAGGCCAGCCGCCGCAGGAAATTGCCGAGGTTATAAGCTAAGGCGAACAGTTGCAACCGAGCTTGGTTGTCTTTGAACGTCCGGCAGGAGAGCTTCGTCCATCTGACGGCGTTCTTGCCTTCCTTGATCCACTGCTCGGCGGTGCCCCGACCGTTGTAGAACTTCACGACGTTCTTCGAGTGCTGGTTCAAGTTGGTCACGATGAATCCAACACGCGGGAACAGTTCGCCTGCGTGCCACTCAACTTTGGCCACCACGCGACGCGATCGCTGCCATGATTTTGCTTGATATTGGAAGCTGTGATAACAGACCTTGGGCTTGTGGGAAGGCCGTCCGACCGGACGGGTGAGCAAATGCGAGATTTCCCGCTCCAATACGGCGTTGGCTTTGAGGCGAATGGCGTAACGATAGTCTGCTTTCTCCAGCACACGATACAGCGCTGGAATGGCGAACGCCGCATCGCCGCGGAAGAACTTCGGAATGTCCAAATGCCGATACCGTTCGATCACCGGCAGTAGCACCTTCCGCCAGTATTTCGCGCTGGCCTTGTTGCCACGCCGCAGCATCGCGTACTCCAGATCACCATGCTGGTTGAACAGAAACAGCGGATGGTAACAGAGGCATGCAAAGTGGCCGTTGTAGGCCGCGCCCTGTTGCCGGCCGTAGGTCTCACTGACCGAGCTGTCCAGATCCAGGATGAGTTCTTTGAGCGGTCGCCGCCGGTGGAGGTTGTTGATCCAGCGTCCGGAGAGCTTCATCAGTGCCGTGAGATTGCGCTGCGTGCTGAGTATCTGCGTCTCGAAACGGCCCACCTCGCTGCTTGACGCCGCTTGTTTATCCGGCTGACTCGCCCTTCCGCCAACCACGTGGCGTAGCACCGGGTCCACACACAAGCGCTCAGCGTCATTGACATCTTCGTAGCCTGCCAGTCGGCTGTAGATCGACTGACGCAACAGCGGCACGAGTTGGTGCTGCTTGTTGCGGCCCGGGCGTGAATCGCTCAGCACATCTCCGCCCATTTCCGTCAGACCGAGCGCTGCATCCAGTTCCCGATAGGCCAGTAGTCCCGCATCGGTGGTGACCTGACTGCCGCAGAACTTCAGCTTCAATCGGCTGTCAAAACTGACCCGTAAATCCTGGTTTTGGCTGTCACCCATCAAGTTCCCCTGTCAGCATGGCATGAATTGGCAGAATAACCTTGTTTTGTAGGGGTGTGGCGCAAATTACGTGCCAAAGTGTAGGAAGTCATCTGGGAAATGCGGGCTGATAGATAGTCTTATTCTCACCAGTCATGATGTCAACTGGAGGAACGGAAACACTATCACCCAAGTTCCAACTAGGACCTTCCCAGAGTTCTAGGGAACCAGATACAGTAATGATACCTGAACTATTGACTTTAGCATAAAGTTTAACATTGAGCCTTACTTCACCATCAACTATTTGTGATTGATTGAAAGCCCCTGTATCTCCAATCGTTTGAAACTTGATACATCCAGACCAATTGAAAGATTCCTCTTCATCCCCACCGAAGAGATCCCAGCTATCGTCGTCATGAATTAAACCACTACAAGATATCTGCAGGTTTCTTTTCGCAGAACCTACTCCTGAAATTGAAGTGCCCCCTGTATTTATCTGGCCACTTGAATCTCCTGGAACATTTGGAGCGTCAGGATCTAGAGGAGCATTATCATTGATAATTTCAATGTTTGGACTTGTTCCACTTGTCCCTGTCCAAATAAAAACAAATGCTGCATGTCGGTAACCGTACACCAGAACCATTGTAGGCGCAGGGTTTAGAATCTCGGGTTTCCTCACGTTTCCCATACAGGAGATCCCATGGTCCAAAACAATTCGAGTGAAACCGCCCAAGTCTGGGCAGACCGACTGGAGCGATTCGACCAGGCTGAAATCACCGTCGCGCAGTTCTGCCAAAACGGAAAACGTCTCAAAAGCGTCCTACTATTACTGGCGGCGGAAGGTCCGCGGCCGGCGGAAGATCCGCGGTACCACCAGGAGAGACCATCAACGGCTTCGCGACAGCACGTCTGCCCCTCCTCGACAGACGGGCAGAAAGCCGGCAGGCTTCCTGCCCGTCACGCTTGCAGCGTCCTCACCGGCCACTGTCATGGCCGTCGATCTGCCGGGCGGCATTCGCATTCGATTCGAGATCCCGTCCTGTAGCCAGGAGGCCCGCTCATGATGGGCTTGCCCAGCGGCACGCCCATCTACCTGTGCACCGAGCCGGTCGATTTTCGTAACGGCTTCGACGGTTTAACCGGCATTGTCACCGCGACGCTGGGTCAGAACGTCCTCAACGGTTCTCTATTCCTGTTTGTGAACCGCCGACGCGATCGTATCAAAGCCCTGTGGTGGGAGACCGGCGGACTGACGTTATGGTACCGGCGGCTTGAGCAAGGTACCGTTGAGCTGCCAACGCCCGAAGACGACAAAACCCACGTGACCATCGATTCGGTCGAACTGGCCATGTGGATCGCCGGCGTTTCGCTGAAGTCGTCCAGGCACAGAAGAAAGCGAATGACTGCGGTCTGAGTCGCAGCCTCATCAAAACATCCTTCGGCAAACCGGCCTGGCGAGAATCTATTTCGCGGGCCGGTTTTTGTTGGGATTTGCTTTTTTTATTGATCATCGGGTAGTGCGAAAAGTCCGAATTCTTATAATGCGTCCATCATGGCTGATGAATCACTTCCCCACGACATCCAAGACTGCCATCGCTTGATTGCGATGTTGCAAAGGCAAGTCGATGACGGGCAACAAACGATCAATCAACAAGCGACCCAGCTTTCACTCAAGGACAAGCTGGTCGAAGAACAGGCCCACTCGGTCTTGCAGCTCAAGGACAATCAGGACCAGCTCAATGAGAAAGTCACCGAGCTGAACCTGACGATCGAGAAACTTCTTAAACAACTCTACGGCCGTAAGAGCGAACGGCGAATCGACGGTGCCGGTCAGTTGCTGCTGGACCTGGGCGAGGAAGTCACGCCCGAAGTGGTCAGCGCGCTCGAAGAAGCGATCCGGCAAGCTGAACAAATTGCCCAGGACGCCGCTGAATCGAACCGAAAGTGCCAACCCAGGCGACCGCGACCCGACGACCGTAAATTCCCCGCCCACCTGCCGCGTTATGAGAAACTCGTTGACCTTCCCAAGGAACAACGCGAGGGATTGAAACTGATCGGCTACGATGAAGTCGAAACGCTTGAGTTGATCCGCAGTGAACTACGCGTGCGGGTGACCAGATATGCCAAGTACGCGCACCCAGCGGACAAAACCCAAGGCATCCTCAGTCCTGAGCGGCCGACCGGACTGGTCGAGGGCCATCGTTTCGATCCATCGATCGGTGTAGAAGTCGTGGCGGCGAAATACTTCTATCATCTCCCGTTTTACCGCCAGCAAGACCTGTTCGCCGGCAGTGGCTGGACCCCCAGTCGCAGCACGCTGCAAAACATCGAAGCGGGTGTTGAGTTTGCACTTCGTCCGCTGGCGGCGCACCTGCGCAGCTATCTGAAACAGGATCAAACGATCGGTTGCGACGACACCGGCGTGTTGTTGATTACTCCCGCCGCGATGCCGGATCTGTCCCGGCATCCCCGCGGGCAGCGGATCGGCGAGGTGCTGGAAACCGCGATCGCCGCCGGCAAGCCCAGCATCAACGCAAAGATGTGGGGCTATTACGCCTCGCGTCTTCCGGTGGTGGCGTTTGACTTCACGGTCAGTCGTCACCGGGACGGACCGGATGAAGTGCTCAGAGATTTCGCGGGCAACCTGATCGGAGATTGCTGGTCGGGTTTTCAGAAGATCGAGGTTCGAAGTGGCTCACGGATTACGTTCGCCGCGTGTTGGGCGCATGCGCGTCGTAAGATTGACGAGTGCCGCAGCGCGTTCCCGCTCCAGGTCGCTCAGCTCGAATCGTGGATTCGGATGCTCTACGACGTCGAGGACCAGATCCAGAGGCTCAATGCGTCCCAGCGGCTGGCCCGTCGCCGCCGCCTGTCGCGTCATGTACTGGGTCTGATCGAAGAGTACTTGTCCGGCGAAGAGATGTCGCCGGGTCGTGTTTTACCCAAGAGCAATCTTGGTCAAGCCGCTGCGTACATTCGTCGTCACTGGAAGGCCTTGTCGCGATTTATTGATGACGCCTCGATCCCGATTGACAACAACGATTGCGAACAACTGATGAAACGTGTGGCCACGGGTCGCAAGAATTGGATGTTCAAAGGATCGGTGTTCGCTGGTGATCGAGCGGCGAACCTGATGACGATCGTGGGTACGGCGATTCGTAACGACCTGGACGTAGCTGCTTACCTGCACGACGTGTTGCAGCGTGCCCTTGACGGCGAGACGGACTGGGCCAGGCTGGCACCGCACGCCTGGAGAGTGGACCACCCTGAATCGATTCGAACGTACCGCCAGGACGAGCGTCGCCAATCCGCTGACCGCAAACGCAAGCGTCGAGCCCGACGCCGCCTCAGCAAATAATCAGCCCCAGCGAAATGACTGGTCCTGGTGTACGGTTACGATGAACCAGCCACGTGATACAGTGCTAATTCTGGATCTACACTTAAGTTGCTATAGCTGAGCCGACATCGTCATACTCTTCCAGATAACTGTCTCCGTCCCAAAGAAAGTTAGTGACTACCATAGTTTATGTTTCCTTTCTGACTCGCCTGTTATCCGGCTTTTGGACTAATGCTGGCTGATTTTCAGCGAAAGTGAATGCTATTCGCCACGATGTGTTCATAAAAATACTCTTCCATAATATCAGAAGATTGAACCTGATCTTTCTCCGCGGCTTACAATTGAATATTCACCAAACTCCAGTCTCTGTCGAGAATATATGCTGATTTTTGTTCCTTCGGCATCCAAATGAGTACCGGCCTCACGAAGTCTGTGTTTTCAACAAATTGAACTCCATTATTGGAAACGTTAAGTAATTTAATGCCGGCTTCGGGCTCTGCGATTATGAGTACATCTGGTTCTGTTGGGTGCCAGCATATTCGACTATAATTCCCACTCACTTCAATTCGTGCGATAACCTTTTCAAGGTGCGAAACACGACGTACAGAAACTGATTGATACTCAACTATTGCGAGCAGACTTTCGTCGTGGGATAAAACACATTGATCTGTTCCCCCTTTAACTCTAATTGTTTGTCGCTGGTCTGTGTTCAAGGAAATATGTACAAATTCGTTTCTTTCACAACCCACAATGAGTGCCTTGCTCTTACGAGCGATACACAAATTATTTGGCGTCCATTCAAATTTATAATTCTTTCTTATCTCAACTGCTTTATTCTGGTATGAAAGGATGCAAACGTTGCCCCCCCATCCATAGTCTTGGATTCCGTCATGCCCTGCAGCTACAATGGTGGCCCGTGATGAGCCCTTTTCCGAGATTATGGCGCAGGCAAGAACCATACCACCACTAACTTGAATTGGATCAACATGAGTACCTGGAAAATAAAGCCAACCATCTCTATCCCCGACGACGATTTTAATCGGAGAATTTCTAAGTGAACCAACGGAAATCAATCGAGATTGGGCAGTGTATAAGACTGATGGATCTGAATAGGCAGGGCCCTTGAACTCATAAAGTGTTCGGTTATATCCGACAGCAAGCAAAGAATCTGTTTCAGTAATCTCAGCATTTAGACAGGTCCCAGTCGCTAACGGTAGAAGGTGCCTCGGCTTCAATAGTGACCAGAGAGCGATAAAGACGACACATAAAACAGGGAGCCCGATAAGTGCCGTGATAATTTTATTTCTCATAACAGCAACATTTCTCCAGCACACTGTCTGTTCCGATGGCAAATCCTCGAATAAAAGTTACATAGCTGGTTTTACGCACATAATTGTACCATCAGTCAACCAATCCCGATTATTTTCAATACCATCAAGTCGACCAAATGCGATTGTCCTTGTAGTTCCACATACTTTACATCCTGTCGAATCAGCAATCTTCTGAAGTTCAATTTTTACTTTCGGATCACCTTTTTTGCCGCATGCATTTATGTTAATTGTGCAAGGTCTACATTTGCAGGTCTTTTTGAAATATGCTTTTAATTCAGATTGAAACCATTTATCTGGGAGGATTTTATTCTTGCTGAAGTCACCTTTAGTGTCTTCACAATAACTGACCATATGCTGTTACTCTTGTTTTCAGGACTTCAACAGCAGAAAAGCAAAATTAGCCGCAGGGCGTTAGCCCAGGTTGAAACGACTTTGGTATATCACATCCGAATTAAGAAACGCTGTCTAGGGACGTTTCTCTAACTTCTCCAATGCCTGCCTGGAGGGATCATGTCCCTGTTCGGCGGCTCTCCGATACCACTTTGCTGCTTCGGTGAGATCCTGTTTGACGCCTTCTCCCTCGGCATACAGGAATCCCAGATTGTATTGGGCACTGACCAGATTGTGCTCTGCCGCTTTGCGAAACCACTCTGCCGCTTGAGTCAGATCCTGCTTAACACCCTTTCCGGTAAGGTAACACATTGCGAGATTGTTTTGGGCTTCGGCATTTCCATGTTCGGCTGCCTTGCGATACCACTTCACCGCCTGAGCATAATCCTGTTGAACACCATTTCCGGTAGCATACATGAATCCTAAATTATGCTGTGCAATGGGCAGATTCTGCCGGGCAGCTTTGCGAATCCACTCTGTTGCCTGTGGAAGATCTTTCTCAATCCCCATTCCATCTCGGTAGCAGATTCCTAAATAGGTTTGGGCTTCCACATTTCCCTGTCTGGCTGCTTTGCGAAACCACTCCACTGCCTGCGTATAATCCTTTTTGACGCCGTTTCCGTTCGCATACATGATTCCTAAATTGAATTGTGCTTTGGCCAGGTTCTGCTCTGCAGCTTGGCGAAACCATTCCACCGCCTGTACGTAATCCTGCTCCACTCCTTTTCCGTCGCGGTAGCTGACTCCTAAATTATTTTGGGCTTCGGCGTATCCCTGTTCCGCTGCCTTGCGAAACCACTGCAGAGCAAGAGTAAAATCCTGTTCGACGCCGTCTCCCACAGCATACATGATTCCTAAATTGTTTTGTGCCTGGGCATCCCCCTGCTCGGCAGTGATGCGTGGATTGGCACTTTGATTGTCCTGACATCCGCTCAAAGAAATCAAACAAGTAAGAACAGTGAAGATAATTCCGGAAGCAGTGACCGTCTTTTGTGGCTGCTCAACTGGAGTCGCGTTAACTGAGAGAGCACCAGGGCCGTGATTTTGTTGTATCTCTATGAAGTATCGCTTATGTGCCATCACGGATTTTTCCCAGCCCCAAAATAACCAAAGGAAAACGGTCACTCTTATCCTGATAAAGGCACATGACACGAGTCAATTAGAATAAAAAATCAGGACCGAAATGTCCTGAAAAGCCTGCCCGACCTCAATACATCAGCGGGAATCCGAATAACCCTCAAATGCATTTCGACAAACGACGCTCCCGCAACCAGGGCCGTCTGGCACCGATTCGCTCCGCAATCCCCTCCTGGTTCTCATCTGCAGGAGGATTAAACCTCAGAATGAGTCTCCCGGGATTTCTGAGCATTCTTTTCTATGCAGGCGAACAAAACCTGAGGGAAATCCTCCTGTTCAGAAATCACGTAATCCCTTGGATTCTCTGTCTTTATCCATCCCCAAACTGCATGGGAATTCCTCCTTATTTCATCTGACTTTTACCGATTGTGAAGTCTTTGCTTTCGACTTCTCCCCATATCGGATCAATTTGTCAGTTTTGATCCAATTCCGACTGCATGCCCAAGATTTCAACTTATGTTTTCATCGATGTAGTGCAACTGCGTCTGTCAATGTCGCAGATCTGCTAACTGAAAATGTCCCTGCTTGATTTCACATGCACAGGTTCAAGACGATCGAATGAATACCTCCAGTATCTGGAATTTTGATGACACTCACATGGTGAGGCCGCTGGCACAGAGCCGGACAGGCAATCGCTATCTGATCACCTGTCTGACCATTCTCTGGGTCGGATTGATTCTCTTCGGGATGGGCCTGCTCTGGAGATACCAGTCGACCCCCGGTGAGACATCTCATTCGCCAGCCCACTGGCCGTCAGAAAGCCAGACCACCTGGAATGCGTTCCGTCCGACCCTGATCATGTTTGCGCATCCACGCTGCCCCTGCACCCGGGCCAGTATGAGTGAACTGGCTCAGATCATGGCTTATGGATCCGAGAGAGTTGATGCACGCGTCGAATTTTTCAAACCAGCAGACTTCCCGCAAGACTGGGAAAAATCAGATCTCTGGGAGTCAGCCTCCGCGATTCCCGGAGTCACCGTCAGCAGCGATCTCGATGGCGATTCAGCCAGACGGTTCGGTGCCACGACGTCCGGATTTGTCGTGTTATACAACACGAAAGGCGAGTTGGTTTTCCAGGGAGGCATCACAGGCTCTCGGGGGCACACGGGGGACAACACGGGAAGAACAGCAGTGCTTTCTATTCTGTCCCAGGGAAACTCAGATCAACACGAGACACTCACCTACGGGTGTCCTCTGCTCGGCCAGAAGCAATCCTGCCGACGGGAGGAGAAAAAATGAAACTCAGTATCCTGACCAGACCCTGCAAGCCTGGTATTTCGCAAAGAGCAGACGAACTGTTCAACGAACACAGTCGCCATTTATGCCAGCGGACCGACCGCCTGTTTGCCTGTCTGATGATCGTCCAATGGCTGGCCGCCGTCGGCGCTGCCTTTCTGGTGACTCCCTATACCTGGATTGGCAACCACAGCCAGACGCACCTGCATATCTGGGCGGCTGTACTGCTGGGCGGACTGATTACCTGCTTTCCCGTTCTGCTGGCCTGGATCAATCCGGGCACGGTCCTGACCCGGCACGTGATCGCCGTCAGCCAGATGCTGACGTCTTCATTGTTAATCCATTTAAGCGGCGGGCGGATCGAAACACACTTTCACATTTTTGGTTCGCTGGCGTTCCTGGCCTTCTATCGAGACTGGCGTGTCCTCCTCTCCGCTACGACGGTCGTCGTCATTGACCATACCGCCTTTGGTCTCTTCTATCCACAGGCGGTCTTCGGAGTACTCACAACCAGCCCCTGGCGGATTGTCGAACACGGAGCCTGGGTGGTCTTTGAAGACATCTTTCTGATCATCGCCATTCAACAGAATACGAAAGAAATGCGGGCGATGGCGCGCCAGAGAGCCGTACTGGAAGAAACCAAAACGCTCATTGAATCGGAAGTGGAGAAACGGACCAGCGAACTGCATCAGGCGAATCAGAAAATCTCTGAAACCAATCGGCAGCTGGAAAATCAGGCCCGGGAACTGCTCCGTTCCAAAGAACATGCAGAAGCGGCCAACCGGGCCAAGAGTGCCTTCCTCGCCAACATGAGTCACGAGATCCGCACTCCCATGAATGCGATTCTCGGGTTTAACGATATCCTGCTCGATAATGTCACCCAATCAGAAAACGTCGAAGCCGCCCGGACCGTCAAGGAAAATGGCGAGTACCTGATCCGGCTCGTCAATGACATTCTGGACCTCTCCAAAATCGAAGCAGAAAAACTGGTGGTCGAGCGGGTCCCCTGTTCGCCGCACGAACTCTTAAACAATGTCTGTTCGCTCATGAATGTGCGGGCCAACGCCAAAGCCCTGAATCTGGAATTCCAGATCGAGGGCCCCATTCCGGAAACCATCAGCACGGACCCTACACGCTTGCGTCAGATCCTGATCAATACCATCGGCAATGCAATTAAATTCACCGAAACCGGTTCCGTCCGGGTCGTCACCCGTCTGTTAAACGAACAGAACCTGACACCTCGACTGCAGTTCGAAGTCATCGACACCGGGATTGGTATTTCCGCAGAATGCCTGGAAGCACTCTTTGATCCTTTCACACAGGCCGACGACTCCATGACCAGAAACTTCGGAGGCACAGGTCTGGGGCTGACCATCAGTAAACGTCTGGCAGAACTGCTGGACGGGGAAATCTCTGTGATGAGTACACCCGGTGCCGGCAGCACGTTTACCATCACAATCGGTACCGGCTCCCTGGAAAATATTCCCCTGATTGAAGGAGAGACGGCAAATCTGAATCCGGCAGCGAAAGCAACAGAAACAGTCGAAATTTCGTCTGATTCTCCTCTCGAGGGTTTTCGAATTCTGCTCACAGAGGATGGGCTTTATAACCAGCGCCTGATCACCTTCCTGTTGAAAAAAGCGGGAGCCGAAGTCAGTCTGGCTGAAAATGGCCAAATCTCCATTGATCTGGCCCTCGAAGCGGAAGACCAGGGACAGCCGTTTGATATCATCCTGATGGATATGCAGATGCCCGTTCTGGATGGCTACAATGCGACACAGCAGTTGAGAGCCGCCCGTTATCATGGCCCGATCATCGCGTTGACAGCGCATGCCATGAATGGCGATCGACAGAGGTGCCTGGATGCCGGCTGTGATGACTATCTGACCAAACCCATCGATCGCAAAAAGCTGATCCAGGTCATCGCCAGTTACCTGAAAGGGGCCTCTGTTGAACAATCCGTCCTGGCCTCTGAATTTTCTTACGAAATTTAGAGAATCGAATCATTTTCTGCGTGATCTTCCCGGAAGGAATCCGCCTGAACAACAGGTACCCGGAACACCATCATGCAGAAAAGACACATTCATCGCAGACAATTCCCACTGAAACTGCGCAGAAAAACCGTTAAAGCCTTTTCATTTCTGGCTTTATGCCTGATCATCCTGGCGATCTCCCGTCCGTTGATTCATCTGACCATCACCGCCTGGCAGGATCGGGAGAAACTCCCTGCACCGCCGACCGGCTTTCTGAATGATGCCAGCCGCATGAATCTGACCCACGTTAAAGAGGTCTGGTCTGTCCCCGCTGATGCGAAAACCGCAGAACTGCAACTCTCACAGTTACTGCAGCGCGCACATCGAGAAGGCCTGCCGGTTTCCATCGCCGGTGCCCGGCACAGCATGGGCGGACACACACTCAATCCCGATGGGCTGGTCATCGACATGACCACTTTCAATCAGCTGACACTGGAGGCAGACCGAAACCTGTTACACGTTCAATCGGGGGCCTGCTGGAGTGAAATCATTCCCTGGCTGGATCAGCGGGGTAAATCGGTGAAGATCATGCAGTCCAACAATTCTTTCACCGTGGGGGGATCGATCAGCGTGAACTGTCACGGCTGGCAGTATGGATGTCCCCCCATCGCATCCACCGTCGAATCGTTTCGCCTGATGCGGGCTGATGGCTCGATCGTCACCTGCAGCCGCACCGAGAACCCGGAACTGTTTTCCCTGGTTCTGGGTGGCTATGGTCTGTTCGGCGTGATCCTGGATGTCGATCTGCAAGTCGTTCCCAATGAAGCCTACCGACTGCAACAGGCGGTGGTCCCTGTGGAACAGGCCCTGGAGACGTTCGATACGATGATCGATCATCCCGATGCCACACTCGCGTTCGCGCGCATGAATGTGACCCCCGATCAGTTTCTGCAGGAGGCCATCATCAACGTTCTGTACCGTGAGTCGGATACCGATCAACGCATCCCCGCACTGTCGGAACCGGAACAGGCTTCACTCCGACGGTACATTTTTCGCGGATCTGGCGGTAGTGCCTACGGAAAAAAGCTCCGCTGGCAGGCCGAAACCAAACTGCAACCCCATCTGCAAAAACAGTGCGTTTCACGCAATCAGCTCTTCAATGAAGGCGTGGAAGTCTTTGAGAATCGCTCAGCCGACCATACCGATATCCTGCATGAATATTTTGTTCCCCGTGCGGGTCTCGCGGAATTCGTCGCAGCGTTACAGAATATCATTCCACGTCACGAGGGCGATCTGTTGAACGTGACCATCCGCCAGGTTGAGGCCGATCAGGACACCTTTCTCCGCTATGCCGATCAGCCGATGTTCGCTTTTGTGATGCTGTTTTATCAATCCCGTACCGCAGCCGGCGATCAACAGATGGAGGCGCTGACCGTCGAGTTGATTGATGCCGCCCTTAAAGTCGACGGCTGCTACTATCTGCCCTACCGACTGCATGCCACGCCCAGGCAGTTTCACAAGGCCTACCCGCAGGCAGAAGAGTTCTTTGCACTCAAACGGAAATATGATCCCCAGGAACTGTTTCAAAATCAGTTTTACCGGAAGTATGGACTGGACTCCGGGACACCTTAAATCGCTACATCATTCAGGCAGAGTTACTGACCTTGTCTGTTCTGCTCACATTTTTCCAGAAGATCCTGGGCACGTTCCAGTTCAGCCGATCCCAGATCCCCTCTATTGAGAAAGGCCTGTAAATCCTTGATGGCCAGATCATACTCTTCCAGACGTTCGTAGGCGCCACCACGAAAGAGTAAGGTATCCGTCAGCAGGGGAGCAGGCAGCGCGGCTGGGTCTGAGAGCATGGCCGTATAATCTGCTACCGCGGCTGCATATTCTTCCCGGGCACCATAGCACTCCGCACGCATAAGCAAAGCCTGAATGACCACATCCGCAGCAACTTCGTCATGACGGTCAACGATGACGGAAAAGTCAGCGATAGCCTGTTCATACTGTTGCCAACGATAATGTACCATCCCACGATAGTAATAGGTCAGCACCTGCCAGCGTACCTCGTCCTGAGCGGCTGCGATCGTCCGATCATACTGCTGCAGAGCCTCATGCAGTCGCCCCTGAGTATGCAGCTCAATTCCCTGATTCAGAAGCTCTTCGGCACTCATGGTTCAACGACTCCTCTTCGCCCATCAAAGCTGATAGACCTCGTATTCCGCACTGCAGGGCGTACCCCGCGAGACATGCATCCGCTGCTCTTCCGGTTCGATGATCACCGAAAAAACAGTCTGCCAGTAGCCATGGTCGGGATCATCATTCACATGTCGGCAGATCGATCGAGGATGTCCCTGATGATCCCGGAGGGCGGCTTTAATCTCCTCGACCCCCGGATCAGCAGAACTCGCCTGCAGCAGTTCATCGATGCGGGCCTTGCGGGGATGCGAACCGATCAATTCCGGAAACTGTTCATTATACTGGCAGAGCTCCGGATGCAGACAGTGATTCGTATGCGTGATCCAGCTCGTCCCCTCCGGTCGCAGCACCTGCACACTGTCAATCGTCACCTCCAGGTCGGCAGGGCCCTCTGGTGTTGCCAGCATGATATTCGCGGGGATCGCCCGTTCGGCTCTGCGGATCGCCTCGACCGCTCCAGACAGACTGTGCGCTTCATACAGTTCTCGTAGCGTGAAATAGTGAGGCACGCCCCGGGAACGACTCGGGGCCGGCAGCGAATTCAGACAGGCACCGATGCCAGCTGAATTGAATCCGATGTATGAAATCAACCCGGCCTGGGTCAGCGTCATCAGCGCGGGTTTTCCCGTCGGCCTGCGAGTCAGCATGATCGTAAATGGATCGAGGGCCGGGTCGTTGTCCCAGTTCTGGGCCACGATCGCCCCCTTACCGGAAGGCGTCGGCACACACAGCGAAGTACAGCCTGCATCCGGTTCCGGAGTAAACTGATTCCGGACCTGCAGCAGCATGATCTTCCAGAACGGGACATCCACGGCTTCAGCAACGCCCTCAAGTTCCTCTATGCAATCCGCACTGTATTCTTTCGCTGCGGGAAGACACTGTTCCGACAGTTCCTGCGCCCGCTGTCGGCTGACCTGCATCGTCTCATCCAGACGCTGCAGCGCGACCTCACAGAAGGTCTTGATTTCTTCGCGTGTCGCGTCTCCCAGCTGGCGTCCCATCTCACGGGGAGTGCCGGCCACTTCAATTTCAGGGTAGCGGTCTAGTAATGACATCTCAGATTCTCGCTGCAGGCTGCTGGATTGATCTCCGAAAACAAAGCGCGCTCTTCACAAGCACATTCATCTTAAACATTTCCCTCAAGGTTGTTGAGCCTCAGCCGCTGAAACAGCAGCCTCGCCAGCTTCTTTTTCCAGTTCGGTGCTCAGCGTTTCCGGCGTTTCGGTATGAAATTTCTCACGCAGAAACGATTTCACAATATTACTGCGCGAGAAATCAGATCCGGTAATCAGCGACAGCCAGCCTTCCCCGAAAGACAGAAAATCCACCAGGCTTTGACGGTCAAAGACTTTCCGGGTCAACGCTTCAATGCTCTGCGCGTGCGTCGCGAACTGGTAGACGCGAGCGCGAATCGTCTGCAGAAATTCGAGCTTCCGCCGCAGATGCTGTTCGACGGCCTCAGCCCCTTCCAGCACCGTCCCGTGCGCATCGAATAACCATTCCGGCTTGAGCTGGATGACCTGCTCCAGACTGGCAATCCACTTCGGCCCATCCGCGTCTCCCAGCTGGCTGTCCAGGTCCGCTGCAATATAAAGGTCGCCGCTGAACAGGATTTTTCGCTCCGGTTCAAACAGGCAGAGATGCCCCGGGCAATGTCCGGGGGTTTCGATGACCTCGAACCGCATGTGTTCCGTTTTGATTGAATCTCCGATCGGGTGGGCGTCTGCAATTTCAGACGGACCAAACAAAAAACTGCGATACCAGCGCAACTCGACCGGGAACCGGATTTCGGGAACCGCATCCGCATGCGCCAGGACCTCTGCACCGCACAGTTCCACCAGCAAATCGTTGTTGCCCGTATGATCTTCGTGATAATGCGTGTTCACAACCGTGGTGATGGATTCAACCACGCCCAGTTCCTGCAGTGTCTTTTTCAGACTCCGGCGGGCCCAGGGAAAGCCGGTGTCGATCAGCAGCGTCTCGTCGACCAGGTAACAGACCGCATAGTCATAGCCTCCGCTGAACCGACTCAACAGGCGCGTCAGCAGATTGTCGATCTGGATGCAGGTAACGTATTCCACCGGCCGGGTAATTTTGACCTGAAACGGCCACAGGGGAAAACGACGGCAGAGCAATGCATAAGGCTGCCATAACAGAAACCGCAGCCACCTGCTGATCATGTTGTTCTCCCGGAGATTAAAGTTTCAGAACCAGGAACGGATCGATTTCAGGCCGATCTGCTCAAACCAGGGATCCAGCCGCCGCGCCAACCGATGCCAGTTCTGATGAGGCACATTGGGATACAGGTGATGTTCCAGGTGATACAAATGGTCAAAGGCGATCAGTCGAAACAGGGTCCCGCGGAACAGCCGCGTCTGGTGGGCTGGATCTTCCCCTGCAGGATCATGGGGCACATAAGCGGTGATCAGCGGGATGATCCAGCTCCCGGCGATCATCAGGCAGACATAAACGAGGGGCAGAATCGTAAACGGAATCAGTATGAATGCAACCAGAATCAGCGTGATCACGGCAACTCCTTCCGCGATGATCCAGTTCAATCGGTGCCGTGGATGCCGTAATGCCCAGAAATAGATGCGGAACTGAAAGACGAACCCTTCGAGCACAGCTCCCACCAGCGACATCCGGGAAGCCCCTGCTTCGAGATCATCATCGTGCGGAAACCGCGCATGGTGATGCAAATGCACCGCCTGATACGCGTGTCCGCTGCGCAGTGAGATCGCTTCGATCACCGCCAGAAACAGATCATTCGTCTTCCGCTTCAAGCCCAGATTCTGATGAACCAGATCATGCGAAACCGACCCATAGGTCAGGAAGCTCATCACCATCAGCGACAGCACAGCGAAGATCCAGTATCCCTGCCAGGCAAAGATCCAATAGGCGGCACAGGCCAGAAACGGTGATGCCAGAGTCCGGGTCCGCTGACAGCGTGTCAGTTGCAGCAGGTCGGCCCCGAGCTCCGAAATCCGGGGAAGCGATTGGGAAACGATGTTCTGATTCATTGCGGATACCAGCCGAGTAAGACAAAAAAGTCACATCAGCTATCTTAGCAGAGATCAGGTCAAATGAAATCAGGGAACGGGAAATTAACCGGTACGACAGGAGCGCAGACGACCATTGCCAGGTAGTGTTTATTTAACAGTTTTCTACGTGATCATGAAGTCGACAGTGTTCGCTCTGTAAGTATACACCGTGGCCGAGGGTATGCTGTTACTCTTGTTTTCAGGACTTCAACAACAGAAAAACCAAATTAGCCGCAGGGTGTTAGCCCTGGTTGAAACGATTTTGGTATAGACCATCCGAATTAAGAAACACAACCTAAGAGCCCGGCTGAGGGACGTCCCTTAGCCGGGCAGCTTCGCTTCAGAAAAATGTGAACCTGCCAATCTTACCGGCTGGCTTTTTTGATGGGCTTGGCCTGCTTGAGCGTCGTCAGGTACTCGACGATGTTGATCAGCTCTTCCTGTGTCAGCACCTTCTGCAGATCAGCGGGCATCAGTGAGATCTTCTGCTGAATCACCTCTTCGACATCATCCATTTTAAACGTGCGGGAGATCGCCTCGGCATCCTTCAGCGTGATCGCATCGTCGGTCTTGTTCACGAGCAACCCGTTCACAACATTGCCGGATACCAGAACCACAGTATACGCTTCGAAGTTATGGCTGATGCCTGCGCTGGGGTAGAGAATCGATTCGAACAGCGCTTCCCGGCTCAGTTTCTTGCCAATCTCCGACAGGTTCGGGCCCACCTCTTTCCCCATGCCGTTGACGACATGGCATTTGGCACAGGTCCCCTTCGTGTTGAACATCACCCGACCATCGACCACATCCCCTTTCATACCGGCCAGAACATTGATCGGCGGCAGAGGTTTATTGTTTTTCGTCGGTGGTGCCGGGAACAGTTTGGCAGCCCGCTCTTTGACGTCCTTCATGATTGTGGAAGACATCGCGGCCGCAGCCGTCTGTTCCAGCTGTGGAGCGATCTTACCCTTCTCGGCCAGGTCCAGAAACGCGTGCGCACCAGGACGGGATTTGGTAATCGCCCGGACTGCTTCGCGACGATCCACCAGCGGTTCCTGCTGATCCTGAATGATCGCTAACAGAATCTTATTGGCCCCATTATGAGAAGCACTCCCCAGCGCCCAGATCAGGTCCAGCTTCTGATTCTGTTCCTTTTCATTGTCGCCTTTACTGGCCAGGGCCTTGCGAATCAGTCCGTTCTGCTTGAGCGACAGAGCCGCACCAATCGCATCGACGGCTGTCTGCGATTTACCGGAGTGACTGCCCAGCTCCACCAGTTCAGGATAGTAGTCCTTCGCTTTAAATTTCTGGACCAGCTTGATGAATTCCGGAGTTCCCCGGCTGCTGTTGATCACCTGGTTCAAAGCCTGCTGGTACTTTTCATCACTGGTAACGACATTCGCCGACATCCGCGACAAAGCTTCGGCAATGATATAGGTCTCCCGTTTTTTATTGTCCCCTTCCTTGAACAGGGCCAGCTCGGCAACCGCCTCGTTCTTTTCTTTACCGGAGATGAAATCCAGCGCCCGGAAATAGCGGGGCAGTGCAGCCTGTTTCGTCTGCGGGTCTTCAATGATTTTCACCAGGTAGGGAATCGCCAGCGGAATTTTTGACCGCCAGAGCAGATCGCGACCCACGGGCGTATTCCAGTTGTCTCCCGCCTGCTTGAGCCAGGCGGACATGAATTTCTGCTCCTGCTCATCCATGCCGATCCCGAGGGCTTCCAGATACCAGCGATCTTTGCCGTCGTACTGATCGACTAAACTCACCCAGAGTTCCGGTGCCTGGGGCGATTTGCTGTGATGCAGGGCAATCGCACATTCACGGCGTACCTGAGGTGAAGAATCTTTAACCAACTGCTTCACAACGGGGATCACATCCAGCTTGTAACGCCGGGCCGCCCGTAAACCGGTGATGCGAATATCGGGATTCTCATCTTTGACAGCCAGCGAGACATAGTCTTTCGTTTTGCCCTTGATGCCAGCCAACAGCCAGAGGGCGCGAGCGCGGAACCTCTGGTTGTCAGACTGATAGAGTTCTTCGAGTTGCGGCAGTGCCTGTTCCTGCAGCTCATGCAGCTTATTCCAGGCCAGATAGCGGGTCGCGAGGTTCGGGCTTTTGATCCCGGCGATCGCGCCCTCAACCGTGCTCAGGTCCAGTTTCTGAAACTGATATTTCGCATCCGGCGGGGCAATCCGGAAGATCCGGCCGCGTTCCTGGTCGCCAATCCGGTGTCCCCCCACTCCCGGATCGTACCAGTCCGCCACAAACAGCGAACCATCGGGGGCCACACAGACATCAGAGGGACGGAACCACTTGTCCTTTTCACTCGTGAGAATATTGGCAATCTCCGCCTCATAGCCAGCCCCCTCTTTCTTCACCGGATAAGCACGCACCACATTCGGGCCTGCATCCGAGTGAATGATTTCATTCCGATATTTCTCGGGCAGCAGAGAACCTTCATAAATACAGATCCCCGTCGGAGAACCGGCGCCAGTCTGCAGCAGGTTAGGCACGACTCCCGGATCACGCAGATGCCAGTGACGCAGGGGTATTTCTTCATGCATCCCCGTCCGCGGTGTTTTCCAGCGTGCTCCGGTCAGCTGATCGAGATAACCATAGTTTCCGAATTCCATGACATAGTTAATGCGGACACCCCGGTTACCGTCATCATCGTTGTCCGACTGCCACATCGTGCCGAAAGAGTCGACGGTGACTTCGTAATTATTACGGAAATTGTGAGCGAGCACTTCGAAATCGCTGCCGTCCAGGTTGCAGCGGAAGACCATCCCGCCCCAATAGGGTTTGCCGTTATCCAGCACGGGGCGTCCATCGCGTTCCAGGATCGGTTTCCCGTCCGCGTCGAACACCTGCTTTCCGGCGTTTCCGAAGTTCCAGTAGAGCAGACCGTCCGGCCCGAAAACAGAAGTGTGTGCCGAATGGTCATGTTCGCCACCCGCGACTTTGAACAGCACCTCTTTTTTATCAGCCTTACCGTCGTTGTCTTCGTCAGTAAAGAGAAAGACATTGGGCGAGGCAGCCACAATCACCTTGTTCCCCAGTACACAGATCCCCTGACAACCGTTAATGTCATTTCCCTGGTAGAACACTTTCGACTCGTCGGCTTTGCCGTCGCCGTTCGTATCTTCCAGAATGACAATCCGGTCCCCTTCCTGGCGGGTCGGAATGTTGCGTAACCCGGCGCGATAGTTGACGACCTCACAGATCCAGACCCGCCCCTGGGCATCGACGTCCATACTGGACGGGCTGCTGATACGCGGTTCGGACGTAAACAGCGTTGCCTTCAGGCCCGGCGCCACGGTCAGGTTGGGGACCGCCTGTTTGGCATCGTGCTCTGACTGAGCAGAAAGCGGGGCGATATTCACTACAGCAGATAAAAACAGGGCGGGAATGATGGCGAGCCAACGGTAGTTCATGGAGTCAGTTTCCTTATGTAAATTCAGTAGCTGTCTCGAATCTAAATTCAATTTCAGAGAAATCGCGTCTATTGATTCCACTGAGAGAGCATTGCCTTGATGCGGGCCGGGTTGAAGTTGTCCGGCTGAGGATAATCCTGGTTGGCTTCCAGCTGCTCCAGGGTCACCGGAGCGGAAGGCACGCCATTGGAGGGGACATCAACTTTGGCCGTCCAGGCGATCGCATTCAGCACCAGCTTGCGAAAATCGTCGTTACCCCAGTTCCAGTGAAAGTGACCGCCGGTAAATCCGAAACCGCGACCGCCGTCCGGACGCTCATACGCCCAGGCCATGTGCTGAGGCTGACCAATGGTTTTCCGCACATCCGGGTTGCCGCTGTGTGCGCCATCAGGGCGTTTCAGTGTTTCTTTGGGCGGAACTGCTGTCAGGATCGGCTGCACGTTTTTCATGTCCGGCTGGAACCGCATGTGGTAATACCATTCGTCGTTGATCGTAAACGGTTTGACGCCGTTGGCAATCGGATGCTCGGGGAGACGTTTGTAGTCTGCGGTCC
The DNA here is from genome assembly GCF_007748155.1 of Gimesia panareensis. Classification (GTDB taxonomy): domain Bacteria; phylum Planctomycetota; class Planctomycetia; order Planctomycetales; family Planctomycetaceae; genus Gimesia; species Gimesia panareensis. The sequence continues at coordinate 492,756 of NZ_CP037421.1, read as the reverse complement.
AGTGCGGATTGACCGACCACCATTCTTCGAAGTAGCCGCCAATCCACCGCAGGAAGGCATCGCCGGATTCCCCCTTGGGAACTTCTACTCCATAGTGGATGTTGACCATGCCCACGCCCTTTTTGGCCAGCTTGTCGAGCTCGTCCAGATGCTGGTTGTAGGGGTGGCGTCCGCCGCCATCGCAGTAGATCACAATCGAGTCGGCGTCCTGCAGAATCGAATCGTCTTGGGGCCAGCCTTCTGTAACCACAGTCGCTTCGATCCCCAGACCGCTGTTGTTCAATGCCTCTGCCAGCAGGATGCAACCAGCGCGATGCTCATGTGCCCCGTAGCCGTGACTTTTTTTACCGGCGATCAGGACGACTTTTTTTTTACCGCCGGTAGTCGAAGAGGTTTTCTCTGCTTTGGGGAATTCTTTGAGTTCGATATCGCGGAACTGAACTTCCATCGGCGGACCAGCGTGCAGCTGGAGCGCGATCAGCCCTTTATCCCGTCGCATCTCCACATCGTCGTCGGTCACGTCGACCGTGGTAATGCCGTTGATCTTATGAATGAAATGATTACCGCGGGCAATGATATGGTAGTCGTTCCAGTCTTCTTTTTTGATGTGCTTCTGAATTTCGTCCGTATCGCCGACAGAACCGACGACTTTGGGCTTGTGATTTTTTCCAATCACGGTCTTCTGGCCCCGCAGCGCCAGAATCCCACGGAAGCGTTCGCCGTAGAGAATTCCCGAGTACTTATCGCCGGCTTCCATGTCGGCCTGATAACCGCCAATCCGCCACTTGTCCGCTCCTTTGATGGGGAAGCTGCGATACTGAATTCCCGAGTTATGACCGATGATTTTGTACTGCAGTTTCAGTTCGAAATCGCCGGGCTCTCCCCCGCGCCAGATGATGAATGTATTCCCTTTAGTCGGGTTTTCTTTGGTCGTTTTTCCCGTAATCGCCCCATCTTTGACAGACCAGAAACGGGGATCGCCATCCCAGTTCTTCAGGGTTTTACCATCGAAGATCGGCTTGAAACCTTTATCGCCGGCCTGGAGCACCTGTGGTGCAACCAGCACCAGGCAGAGCAGAGATAGAAAGAACGAGGTGTGAATACGAAACAAGCGCTGTGACGTCATGAGTCCCTCCGGGAAGATATTACGTAATCGTTGAGTGCCGTGGAATTTGAGTTTGGCAGGCGAAGCTGAATCAGCTGGTATGAATCTAATACCCTATCTTAAACAGGCAGGGGGATGCGAAGCTAGCGTGAAAGCCCGGAAACCCCAATAGATAAGATTGTTAAGTAATTCGGTCTCTGCCTGATTTCCAGCCGGCCACATCAGCGTCTGAACATCAGCGCATAAAAAAAGGCGCTGTTGCCAGCGCCTGGTCTCTGTCTCAATCGGGCAGTCCGGTCGACTACTGCAGAAAGACTTCTGCTTCTTCCAGGAAGTTCTTCTCCAGGGCACGCATCTCGCCGACGGCGTCTGCCAGAGCAACGGGAACAATCGAAGTCCCCCGCAGCGCCACCATGTAACCGAAGTGATGCTTCAGTGCCAGCCAGCCGGCGTGTACGCCGCAACGGGTTCCCAGCACGCGGTCTGCTGCACTGGGTGAACCACCGCGCTGCAGGTGACCGAGAGTCACGTGACGGGTTTCAAAACCGGTCCGGTCTTCGATCATCTTGGCAACGGTTTCACCAATGCCGCCCAGTTTCACGTGACCGAAGTCGTCGATTTCACCATCCTGGGTGACAACGCCTTCGTCTTCGTTGAACTGAGCTCCTTCGCTGACGATCACGATCCCGTACTTCTTGCCGTTGGCACGACGTCGTTTCAGAACTTCGACCATGCGGTCCATTTCGATGGGCACTTCGGGGACCAGAGTGTAATCGGCGGCAGTGGCCAGCCCGGAGAACAGCGCGATCCAGCCGGCGTGACGTCCCATGGTTTCTACAACCATGATCCGGCGGTGCGATTCCGCAGTCGTCCGCAGACGGTCAACGGCTTCCATCACGATGTTGATCGAGGTATCAAAACCGAAAGTCACGTCGGTGGAGCTCAGGTCGTTGTCGATGGTCTTGGGGCAACCGATCACGGGCAGCTTGTAATCGTTCCACAGCTTGTTTGCGACACCGAGGGTATCATCACCACCGATGGCGATCAGGCAGTCGAGTCCCAGACGCTCAAAGGTTTCGCGCACCTTAGGAACATCTTCCGCTTCATTCTTGTAGGGGTTCGTACGGGAAGAACCGAGGATCGTTCCCCCCTTGAAAATGATGTCGTCTGTGTTTTCCGAATCCAGTTCGATGTAGTTGCCTTCGATGGCACCCCGCCAGCCTTCCAGCAGACCGTAGACTTCGCCACCAGCATTGCAGATCACGCGGACGGCACCACGGATCACAGGGTTCAAACCAGGACAGTCACCACCACCAGTTAAAATACCAACTCTCATTATTTTTCCTGTTATCTGTTCGTAAAAGTAAGGCCTCCGGTCAGAGACTGAGGCTCAAAAATGTACCATACCACAACTTGAGATGAGCGAACTTCGGTCTAATCTCCAGATCCGTTCCGACATCAGGGGACTCTCTGCAGGACTGCGAACGCAGTCTCCGCGAGCCTGTTACAATACAGAACCATCCGTGATCATGATCTTGAATCGGCCGGCGCTTACCAGGTTCGTTCGATGAACGTGGTATCGACTTTACCTTCGATAAAGGCCGAGTGATTGAAGATTTTCTTCGCCAGAGGAATTGTCGTTTTAATCCCTTCGATGACGAACTCATCCAGACAACGCCGCATGCACGCCAGGGACTCCTCGCGTGTCGGCCGATGCACGATCAGCTTGCCAATCAGGGAATCGTAATAAGGACCGACGGTGTAGCCCTCATATATATGCGAGTCAAACCGGACCCCCGGACCTGCAGGAACACGCAGCTTCGTGATCTTGCCCGGTGATCCCCGAAAATCATTATCAGGATCTTCGGCATTGATTCGCAGTTCAATCGCAGAGCCATTGCAGGGAACGTTCTTCTGTTTCAGCTCCAGCTTTTCCCCGGCAGCAACCCGGATCTGCTGTTTAATCAGATCCAGCCCGGTCACCTCTTCACTGACGGGATGCTCTACCTGAATTCGGGCATTCACCTCGATAAAGTAGAACTGATTATCCGGTCCCACCAGGAACTCGACGGTACCGGCATTCGTATAACCGGCCTGTTCAATCAGGCGGCAGGCGGCTTTACAGATGTCTTCGCGAACCGACTGCGGCAAATTCGGAGCCGGGCTCTCTTCAACCAGCTTCTGGTGACGACGCTGCAGACTGCAGTCCCGTTCCCAGAGGTGGAGCACGTTCCCGTGGTTATCCGCCATGATCTGCACTTCGATATGACGTGGATTTTCGATGTATTTCTCAATGTACACGCCCGCATTTTTGAAAGCCGCTTCCGCTTCCGCAGCCGCTGCTTTCAGACCCGCTTTCAGCGAGATGTCATTCCGCGCGACCCGCATCCCCTTACCGCCACCACCGGCAGTCGCTTTGATCAGCACGGGATAACCGATTTCCTGGGCTACTCGCAGCGCTTCGGCTTCGTCTGTGACCAGTCCCTCGGTTCCCGGTGAAACATTCACGTTCGCTGCTTTGGCGATTTCACGGGCCGAAACTTTGTCGCCCAGTTGGGCCATCGCTTCATGGGGAGGACCGATGAATTCGATATTGCAACTGCGGCAGACTTCAGCGAAGTGTGCGTTCTCCGCCAGAAATCCGTAGCCAGGATGAATCGCCTGCACGTTGCCGATCTCCGCAGCACTGATGATGCGATTGATCATCAGGTAACTGTCCGTCGCAGCAGCGGGACCAATACAGTAGGCTTCGTCAGCTAATGAGAGATAGTGAGCACCACGATCTGCCTCACTGAAAACCGCTACGGTCTCAATGCCCATTTCACGACAGGCACGAATGACTCGCAGTGCGATTTCTCCTCGGTTGGCAACCAGTATTCTCTGAAACATATGTTTTGACTTGGTAAAAGGATCCTACATCTGATATTCCGATCGCGACCGGCGACCATGCTACGACGACAGGCCTCAGCCCTGAGTGATTCTGAACAGGGGCTGGCCGAATTCGACCGCTTCACCATCACTCACCAGAATCTCGCTGATGGTACCATTGATCTCGGCTGGAATCTGATTGAAGACCTTCATGGCCTCAACAATACAGACAATCGTATCAGCGCCAACCTTGGATCCCACACTGACAAAGGGAGGATCTTCCGGACTGGGAGACGCGTAAAATGTTCCCACAGTCGGACTTTTGATGACAGGGCCCAGATCAGCAGCGGGGGCTGCTTCCTGAGGGGCCGGGGCAACGGGAGCCTGAGCAACAGGTTGCGGAACCGCTTGAGGAACGGCGTGCGCTGCGGGCACCATCGAAATCGTTTCCTGCGGACCACGACGGAGTTTCCAGGTTTCATCACCACGCTTCAGATTGACTTCCGTCAACCCGTGCTTTTCCATCATTTCAAACAGTGTCTGAAGTTTTTCCAAATCGAAAGGCTCGCCTTTCGGCACCTCGTTCTTTGCCATTGACCTACCTTATTTCATATTCTCAAGCTGCACGTGCTTTGCCTGCTGTAATGAGGGCATTCAACGCTCACTGCCGTCAGCGATACGTTCCGGTTTCTTAAAGAATCAATTTGATGCCGGGAAAGGGATCGCATTCACTGATGGCGCGCACTATCTACCCTGTCTGACTTGTGTTGTGAGAGATTCTAAGCCAAAACCCCCGAGAAAACCAAGCGCAACCGGGAAGTTTCTCCAATAAAATCACGCAGAGCTTCAACCTGCATAACCCTTTTAAATAAGAGACTTACGTCAGTTTTTCTTACTTCTTACGATCAGAGAACTTCCGTTGTTGATCGAAAATAGCACGCTGGCCCATCAGCCACATGTACATAGACATAGTCTTCTCGCAGAATCAGGACAGCGCCGATTCATAATCCTTGGGAACGCTGGTCAACACCTCATGCCCGCTGCGGGTGACCAGAATATCATCTTCAATACGGACACCTCCCCAGCCCGGCAGATAAATGCCCGGTTCCACCGTCACGATCATCCCCGGCTTCAGTTCCGTCTCCACATTCCCCCCCAGACGCGGTCCTTCGTGGATATCCAGGCCGATCCCATGCCCCAGGCTGTGTGTGAAATGTTTCCCGAAACCGGCTTTTTCAATCACGGCCCGGGCTACCCGATCCACGTCCTGGCAAAGGACTCCCGGACGAATCGCTTTGATTGCCGCCAGTTGTGCCTGCAGCACGGTATTGTAAACTTTTTTCAATTTGGCCGGCGGACGATCATGAATGATCATCCGCGTCAGATCGCTCCGGTAGCCTTTCTGTGTCATCGCTCCCCAGTCCACCAGCAGGAACGGGGATTCGCCCATCAGCTTCTCCGTCGGAATCGCATGCGGCAAAGCAGATCGCTCGCCCACAGCCACGATCGGATCGAAGGCAGCCTGACGCGCACCGAACCGCCTCATCGCGTGTTCCAGTTCATGTGCCCCCTGCAGTTCGGTCATCTCATCCGTCAGCATCGCACGAAAGACTTCATATCCCCGCTGTGCCTGCTCGACCGCCGCACGGATCTCCTCGATCTCGGAAGCATCTTTCACCATTCGCAATTCTTCCACGATTCCGGATACCGGATTCCACTGGACGGCTGGCGTAATGCCGCTCAACGCTTCCAGCAGATCACAGGTCACGACATGGCTTTCCAGCCCCACTTTGGTCAGATGCGTTTTTTTCAGCACCTGCTCCAGTGCGACGATCATCGACTCGGTCGGTTTACGGATATGAACATCCAGTCCCGGACATTCTTCCGCCAGTTGCGTGGTATAACGACCATCACTGATCAAAATCGTCTGGTCTTTGCCGATCAGCAGGTAACTGGAATCCCCACTGAAACCCGTTAAATACGTCACATTCGTTTCACTGGTGACCAGAAATGCTTCCGCCCCCATCCGTTTGATCTGAGAAATCAGTTTTTTACGCCTGGCGCCCAGGTAGTCCTTGCTCATCGTCGTCCTTCCATTCAGCCGCGGTTAAAGTCGGGTTTCCGTGATTCCTGTTTATCTGAGCTGGATCTTATCCCGTTTGCGGAATTTTGCGAAGAAAAATAACCGAAGTTTTTGTTTGCATTCCTGAAGTGCTATGATTGAAACAACAGACGCTGATCCGCCAACTTCCCTACTTCTGAGTGCCCGACTGCATGAATCAGGAATCAAACGAGTTCGTCTTCAAAATACAGGATATGGATTGCGCCGAAGAAGTCACGATCCTCAAGCGGGAACTTTCTCCCCTGGTAGGCGGCGAAGATCACCTGTTCTTTGATATCCTCAACCGCAGGATGACCGTCACCGTCAATGCCGAACCGGTGACCCGCGAAGCGATCATCGCAGCCGTCGGCCAGACCGGCATGCGGGCAGAGCCCTGGGATGCTGACAAAAAAGCAGGCTCCACGACTTTCTGGAAGCGTCACGGCAGAACCCTGCTGACCAGCGTGAGCGGCGCCATGCTGGGTTCGGCATTTCTCACCCACATCTTCCTTGCGGGCAGCTTTGCCGCTGCCCTGGGCGCAGAAGAAACCGTGGGCGGGTCGATGCCTTTCGCAGTCCGCCTCCAGTATCTGGCCGCCATGCTGACCGGCATCTGGTTCGTTTTGCCCAAAGCCTGGTTTGCCTTGAAACGCCTGCGTCCCGACATGAACCTGCTGATGTGCGTCGCAGTGCTGGGAGCGCTGTTCATCGATGAGTGGTTCGAAGCAGCCGCGGTCGCCTTCCTGTTTTCCTTCTCGCAACTCCTGGAAGCCTGGAGCGTGGGTCGCGCTCGCAGAGCCGTCGCGGCCCTGATGGACCTCTCCACCCCCATCGCCCGCGTCCGCGATGAGGACGGAAACGAAATCACCGTCGCTGCGGAGTCCGTCTCTCCAGGCACCGTTTTCCTCATTCGCCCCGGCGAAAAGATCCCCCTGGATGGTGCCGTCATCAAAGGCACCAGCGACGTCAACCAGGCGCCCATTACCGGCGAATCGGTGCCCGTCAGCAAACAGGCGGACGATGAAATCTATGCCGGCACCATTAACGGCGACGGCCTGCTGGAGGCGGAATGTTCCAAACCTGCTGAGGACACCATTCTCGCACAGATCATCCGCATGGTAGGCGAAGCCCAGTCGCGACGCTCTCCCTCGGAACTCTGGGTCGAGAAATTCGCCCGAGTCTACACCCCCATCGTGATGGTGCTCGCGCTGCTGGTCCTGCTCTGCCTCCCTCTGCTCCTGCAGGTCAGCTGGCACAACGCCATGTACCGTGCACTGGTCCTGCTCGTTATCGCCTGTCCCTGTGCCCTGGTGATTTCAACCCCCGTCAGTATCGTCGCAGCCCTGGCTGCCGCGGCCCGCAACGGCGTGCTCATCAAGGGGGGCGAGTTTATCGAAACCCCGTCCCGACTCCGCGCTCTGGCGCTGGACAAAACCGGAACCCTCACACAGGGGAAGCCAGTCGTAACGAAAATCGTCCCCCTCAACGGCCATACCGAAGCGGAACTGCTCGAGCGCGCCGCCGCCCTGGAAGCGCACAGCAATCATCCCCTCGCGCTGGCCATCCTGGATGCAGCCGCAGAGCGACAGGTCGCGTTTCAGCCCGCGGAGGACTACCAGATCATCCAGGGGAAAGGGGCGACCGCCAAACTCAACGGCCGGGAATTCTGGCTCGGCTCCCACCGCTACCTGGAAGAACGCAAAGAGGAAACAAGCGAAGTCCATCAGCAACTGGAGGAACTCTCCCGGAATGGACAGACCGTCGTCGTCATCGGCAACGACACTCACGTCTGCGGATTCATCGCTCTGGCCGATCGGGTTCGCGAAACCTCGGCGGACGTCATTCGCGATCTGCACTCAGCCGGCATCGAACAGCTGGTCATGCTGACCGGCGACAATCAGGGCACCGCGCAGACCGTTGCCCGGGAAGTCGGCATGGATCAGGTTCACGCAGAACTGCTCCCCGAAGACAAGCTCCGGGTGATCGAATCGCTGGTCGCTGAATACGAACATGTCGCCATGGTCGGCGATGGCGTCAACGATGCCCCCGCCATGAGCCGATCCAGTCTGGGCATCGCCATGGGAGCCGCGGGCAGCGATGTCGCCATTGAATCCGCGGACATCGCTTTGATGACCGACGACCTGACCAAAATCCCCTGGCTGATCCACCATTCACGGCACACGCTCAATATCATCCGTCAGAACATTATCTTCGCTTTGAGTATCAAGGTCCTGTTCGTGATCCTGATGGCTCTGAACCACGCGTCCCTCTGGGCCGCGATTGCCGCCGACATGGGAGCTTCCCTGCTCGTGATCTTTAACGGCCTGCGTCTGCTGCAGGTCCCTCTACGGACAAAAGCCTGACTGTTTAAACGCCTGGTAGGGTTTATTTAATCGTTTTCTGCGTGATCATGAAGTCGACAGCGTGAGCTATGTAAGTATTCACCGTGGCCGAGGGTATGCAGTTAGACTTGTTTTCTAGACTTCAACAGCAGAAAAGCAAAATTAGCCGCAGGGCATTAGCCCCGGTTGAAACGACTTTGGTAGCGACCATCCGAATTAAGAAACGCTACCTGGCCTGCATCGTTAACGCGTATACTCGCTGCGACTGGCGAAGATCTCATCCGGAATCTCCTGGCTGGTGATCGCTTTGAAAATCTGGTTCAACTGCCCGCGGTAAACTTCATCCACAGACACTAGCGCACAACCCCGGTTTTCTGCCTCGCGGATCAGTGCTGTCTCTTCCGGCAGCTGGCTGATGTCCATCACAGTCATCGATTCCCGGAGATAGGATGGATTGAAATTCAACTTCCCCGGCCCCAGCTGCAACTCGGGATCGGTCTGAATCACGATGTCGGTCAACGTGTCATACAGATTCGCAAACGGCACATACCGCACATCAAACGCCTTGGCGATGCCCTGCGCGGCGCGATCGTTGGGCGAGGTCACACTGACCACGGCCCCGTGCTGCGTCAGGCTGTAAACAATGGCTTTCGTCAGTCCGCTCTGTCCCAGCACCAGAATATTCTTACGCTGGAAGATCGAGGCATCACCAGAATGGTTCTCACCCAGGGTCGTCTCCAGGCTCTTGATCGCGCTCCGGCGGACCGTATCGTAAGCGTGCCAGCCATCGGCCTGATTCAGCTGCAGATCTCCATAGCCGGTCTTTTGAGACGACTCTTCCAGATGCTCGGCCAGCGGCAGGATGAATTCCCCCATCCGCGGACTGACCACCAGCGAACGGATTTTGAGAATCCCCAGCATTTTGTGCACCTGCTTGAAATCGTTGATCACCAGCGGCAGGCAGACGTAATCCAGCCCCAGTGTTTCCGATGCCTTGTTGAAGACTTCGATCGTCCGCCGCTCGGTGACACCCAGCCCCGCCACACCGATGAAGCGGGTCTTGGCCGAAATCCGCTGACAGTGAAATACTTCGTTGAGCTCCGCGACCGTCGGCTGACCGTCAAACGCTTCCATCCCCTTTTCCAAAGCGGCATAAATCCAGGGAGACCCGTATTTCGTTCCCAGCAGGGAAAACGTGATGCCAGCCGCTCCGAGCCCCAGTCCGACCACGGGGATCTCCCGTTTCTGACTGATGGCCGCCAGCAGAGGCCACGCGGTCTGCAGCGTGGGAGTCGGCCAGGTGAATTTGATGACATCCGCGCGGGCTTCTTCCATCTCGTCGAAAATATCATCGACCTGCGACAGCGGTTTTTTCAGACTGGTATAGGTAATGACCCGTTTCGTTTTTCCGAAGCGGGGAATCTGCTTCGCTGTTTCCAGATCCAGCTCAATATACTCCGGCTCGGCGATGATCGCCTGCTTCAGCAGTTGAATCCGTTCGGCTTCGGTACCTTTAAATTGTCCGCCTTCATCCGGGTGCCGACAGGAAACCAGAATCGGCACTTCGAAACCTGAGATCAGGTCCCCGATATCGGGGGTTTTAATCAGCCGGTCCAGGCAGAGTTCCACCAGGTCGCACTGCGCGGCTGCGTTCAGGATATCGACCTTGGCAAAATTACGCGATTCGGGAGTTACAGAAATACAGATCATGCTGCCACTCAAATTTCAGGAGGGGACGAACGACAGAGCGGAATCCAAAAGAAGCTCATTAATTATGCCAGATCTGATTCTGATTGAAAGTATGAATGATCGTTCTGAATCATTTTCTGCTAAGCCGGCTCTGCAATAGACAAACGCCTCCCCGCGCACTGAGTTCGAGGAGGCGTATTAGTCGGTTTCATCGTCAACAGGCCTCCGCACAAAAGTGGAACCTGTTCACACAGTCAGTCTACCTTTTTCTGACTGAAGTGGCCGGTGCCAGTGGCGGCTGTGCCTGGGCTGACTTCGCAGGAGCGGGTGGCATGCTTTCGCAGGCACCGCTGTTACAGCTGCCGCAGAGATCCTCGACGGTCCACTTGTAACCACATTTATCGCACTTCCACTCATGCTTTTTCAGCACACGTACGGTCTTGACCTTCCCGCATTTCAGATCACAGCATTTCTGCCAGGGGAAACGAACGGGGGGAATGCAGACATCTTTGCATTCGAAAAAGTAGCAGTGCTTTTTGACCTTGAGTGTCTCGATATACAGACGACAGGTTTTACAGCCATGCGAACAACTGTTACAGCTGTTGCAGTTCCCACAGGCACCGTTCGCCTTGTCACAACAGGGAGCTCCTGACTCGGCTGAGCCTGGCGTGCTTCCACCGAGACTGACTGTGACAGCCAGCAGGACGATTGCTAAATATTTCATAATTCTCTCTTCCTGAGATTTTTAATTTGCAAAATATTGATAGTCGCTGAAATTCAACCGGGCTTAGAAGTCCACCATAAACCGGGCACCGAAGATGTCGGATCGACCGCCGGTGTATCCGTTGATTGGACCACGGTCATCAATCTGAGCATGGATGTAGTTGAACTGCACACGTGAGTGAGAGTTCCACCACCAGTTCATACCAAAGGTGAAGTTGGTCTCATTACCACCGGTGATATTCCCGTTAGACAGGTCCAGGTAGGAATAACGGGCGACCACCTGCCAGGCACCCCAGCCACCGCCGATTTCGTCGTCACAGGTACGCACCAGGAAGAAGTTCTCCAGCGGTTTGACACGACCAATCGTTCCGGACTTGCGGTCGATCGGCTGATATTCTCCGGTCAGGAAGTAACCGGCTTCGACATAGGCACCTTGAAAAGTCAGGTCCGACCCTGAGGAACCACGGCCCACATGAGTTACCTGGTATTCGCTGACGACCCCGAAAGATCCGACGTTCAACATCGCTTCGAAACCCAGTGTGTTGAACCAGGTGGCTCCCGCAATCGCTCCGGTGTCGATCCAGCGGCTGCTGGTACGGGCTTCAGGACGGGTCCGGAAACGGGCTTCGTTTTTATTAGTCGCATTGGCACTGGGGTTTCCATCCGGTTTCGCCCACATGTCGGAGATTGCCAGGTGCAGGTATCCACGACCGCCTGAAGTTTCATCATACCAGGGAGTCCCGGCAAAACGACCGTTGATCGAATACTGCCCCGCATCGCCAATGTAATGGCCATCCTTGGAAATGTCTTCCAGGTTGAAGATACCGTAACGCCAGTTCCAGGTTTCATCTTCCGAAACCCCGTAGGCACAAATCCCCAGACGACGTGCGTCCTGGTTAAAGGCTTCGATCACCAGCGGACGTTCCATGAACCAGTTGTATCGACTACTGTTAAGGTGGTCCATACCCAGCGGACGCTTCTGGTTACCAATCAACAGCGTCTGAAAGACCGGCAGATCATTCCAGCCGATGTAAACGTCTTTGAACGCCGGGTCAGCTGGATCAGCGAAGTCATACTCAAATTTGTAGAGCATGTTGTCTTTGATCTTACCTTTGACACCAATACGAATTCGACGGAACCCATACCGGTTCTGGGGATCGGTCGGATCAGTAGGATCATTGAAGGAAGCGATACCGGGGGTGCTGTTGGAAAAGTTCCAGCCATCCAGGTGAATACGACCGAAGATCGTCGCCGTCACCGGCTTGGCGGCGTCCTCTGCTTTCTTCACCTGTTCGGAGTCAGCGAACTTTTTCCAGTCCTCTTCCAGGGTCGACAGTCGTTTCTCCAGAGCATTGTCACCCGCTTCATCATAGAAGTTGTTGATCAACAGCTGCTCGGAATCGTCCAGAACACCAGCGGCATTGTTCAATCGGGGAGGCGGAGTCGTCTGCGGACTCGACTGTGAAACCGGAGCCGGAGGGGGCGTCTGCTCCTTATTCTGTTCCAGTTCCTGGATTCGCTTTTCTGCTGCTTCTAAACGATTGAGCAGTCGATCCAGTTGGTCAGAATCGATTCTGGCATCCTCTGCCAGCACACTGGTTGAACGAAACAGCGTCCCTACCAGAAGCAGGAACCCTGCTACTTTAATGAATGTGCGCATCTTCATCCCTGATGTCATGGCCCGGCGTCCTTACCAGGCGGGTGATTACCCAGGCGGGTTATTACTTACTAATCAGTATCTACACCAGTCTGTAGAAATAGCCTGATCCTGTAGGGGCTTATCGGCGGATCTTTTTTAAAGGATATATTAAGAAATGATGAAGAACCTTAACATTCACACGCACCCGGGCCCCCCTCCTGACAGAACGCCTAACCGGAAAAGTTTAACATCCTAAATCCGCCCTAACACTGAACTTATCGTCCAGATTGCGGCCATTTACTTACTAAACAACCTTTAACAGAGTCAAATTTCTTCTACGCTCTACTTCTGAGATGCCAGGGGAATTCCCTCCCCCACCAGAGATGCAGAAGTTCAGAAACTTCTCCAATCTACAACCAACGGGCTCTTGTCTTGAAACATCATAAAAGTTAAATTCAATCGCAATTAATTTGCTATTACAATACAGCAACGCCGATACAGGATTCCAGCCCGCCGGCTTCCGCTTCCAGTTCTTCTTTTCTGCTGACTGTTCTGATTGAATGAAACCGCTTTCCCACTTCAAAAATGACGTGCGCCTGACCTTTTTGCTGCTCACGATTCCGCTGGTGACCTTCCTGGCAGCACCCGGATTGTTCATCTCCCGCCCCATGCAGGCTGCCGAGCACACACATCCGCATCCGGAAAAATCCGCAGTAGCACAAGTTGCACCGGAAACCGAATCGGCGCCGCAGAAAAACTCCAGCTGGTCTTACACCCTGCTCGGAATTTACTGTGCACTCATTATCTTTGCCTCCTTACTCGGGGGCTGGCTCCCCTCGCTGGTCCGCCTGACCCATACGCGCATGGAAACTCTCATCAGTTTTGTAGGCGGCCTCATGCTGGGTATCGGCGTCTTTCACCTCCTCCCGCACGCAGTCGCCGAAATGGGTTCCATGGACCGCGCCGTCTGGTGGATGATGACCGGCATCGTGACCCTCTTCTTTCTGCTCCGCACATTCCACTTTCACCAGCACGGCACCGTGGAACTCGATGAAGAAGGACACACGCATGACCATGATCACGACCACGATCATGACTGCGAACAGCATCACGCTCACGCGCCGGTCCACTCGCACTCACACGCCCATTCGCATCACCTGAGCTGGGTCGGCATTGCCCTGGGTCTGGCCCTGCACACCCTGATCGACGGCCTCGCACTCGGCGCCAGTATCATAGCCGAACAGCACCACGAAGTCTTTCTCTCTTTGTTCGGCCTGGGAACTTTTCTCGCCATCGCACTACACAAACCGTTAGATGCCGTTTCGATCACGTCGCTCATGGCAGCAGGTGGCTGGTCTGTTGGCTGGAGAAATGCCGTCAACATCGGCTTCGCTTTGATGTGCCCGCTGGGCGCCCTGCTCTTCTTCCTCGGCGTGCAGCAGTTTTCCGACAACCAGCACATCATCATCGGCTGTGCCCTCGCCTTTGCGGCAGGCGTCTTTATCTGTATCTCGCTGGGCGACCTGCTACCCGAAATGGAATTCCATTCGCACAACCGCTTCCGCCTCTCGTTCGTGCTCCTGCTCGGCATCGCCCTGGCTTACGGTATCGGCTTTATTGAACCCGAACACGTGCATCAACACGGCTCACAATCTGAGGAATCAGACGCTGGTCACTCACATTCGCACGATCACTAACAGCGCTCACTCTTCCTCTTCACACTCACTGCAGATCCCCTTTAACAGGATCTCGGTGACCTTACCGACTGCTGCCCACTGCTTGTTTTTGGGGGTCTTGAACTCGACGTCATGCAGGCAGGAAACACTGCCGCATTCCGTACAGACAAAGTGAGGATGCTCGGCATCTTCCGGCTCATCCGGATTGCGTAATTCAAACCGCCAGGCATGATCACCCAACTCGGTCCGTTTCACCAGTCCTGCATCCGCCAGATCGATCAGGTTGCGATACACGGTCGCTTTATCAAACCCCATCGGGGTCAGTTCTTCTGCAATCTCGGCGTGCGTCAGCGGAGATTTAGCCTTCCGCAAAAACTGGATCACGGTTATCCGGGCCGCCGTACTCCGCAGGCCGCTCTTCCGCACCAGTTGGCGAATTTCCTCAATTTCTTCCGCTTGGGACAGATGCTTCATAAATCAGATCCAGGCACTCCACTGTGCCAATATATATCAGTAATACATAAAAAGAAGATGTTCTCAGTTCGAAGGGATTATCTTAGCCATTATATACGAGAATTACGAGATCGCGGAAATTATTTATGCTTCCCCACGGCACCTGTCCGGGAAACAGGTGCTCATTTCCCCCTTCTTAACTGAATAAACTGCCCTTGATCCACACTTCCCGAATCGTATGCTGGTTCCCCATCTGGCTCGCGCGCGAGGCGAGTGAGCGTGCACTGGAACACGACACACTTGTGACGCAGCAGCACCTGAATCGAAGTCGATTTTCACTGAGACTTCACCTGTCTGTCCCGAACCGGTTCGCCAGGTTCCCCCCTTCGGAACGGGCCACATCGGGACAAAAACCAGGACAAAAACCAGGACAAAAACCAGGACAAAAACCAGGACAAACCGTGACAAAATCCGGGACAGAACAGGACAAAATCTGGCCACAATGGGACAAATTTTTGTCTTGACCCCCACACGCCGTTGAGCAAAATGCAGATCATCACTAGACGCGGGCGTGTGCCATTGGTGGCTTGCCCAACAGAACTTAAACCAGCATCTCAAAACAGAGAACAATTCCATGATCAACTCTCAATAACCCAGAAAAAAACCCGACAAATAAAACCACCGAGTGCCACTGTCGGCTTGTCCGACAGTGCTTGAATCATCAGGGTCTACACATTAATTCCTTCATCATCCCCGGGTGGTCCCGGATGCAATCCGGGATTGCCGAAAGGCAACAGGAAACTGTCAGAGTAACAGACCAATCCACAACAGAAATACCAACCCCAGTCTGCCGTAGGGGAGGACCCATGTGTCCTCCCGCCTGGAGACTCACCAACCATTCCCGCTTTCGACGGCACCAGCATAAACCATCCAGGGGGTCAGCCCGAATGCAATTCGGGCCGAGCGCAGCGAGCAGGAAATTGTCAGAGACAACATCCAGATAACGGAACGCCGCCCATCCCAAAATCAATCAGACCATCCTACACAACGGCACCACTCACGCGAGATGAACACCGGACAGTCACCACTCGAATGAGCACTCCCCTTTATCAGGTGGTGCCGCCTCGGGATGAAAGCGAATCGAGTCCGCCGTATGAATCCGGACACATGTAATCAGACCCTCTTCCGCCTTGATGCTCAGAATCCATTCTGAAGCACCAAATTGGAGCGGAGCCGAAAAGATTCTTGAATCCTCATGCGAAGAAGCAGTGATCCACGTTTGAGGCAGCGATGCCACTTTCTCATCCAGTTCATGCAAAGTCCCACCCACTTCAGCAACTTCATAGATCGCCAGCAGTTGAGAATTTGCCGCATTCGCAAACACGAAACCATGGAAAAAAAGAAAATAGATCACGCCCAGAAACAGCAGCATCACAATAGTGTTCCCGAGAGTGAAAATCTTTTCCCTGGGCTGCGAGCTTTTGTCGGAAGATGTCATTTTCAGTTACCATTTCCTGACGCAGGATCAATACTTGAAAACAGAGAACGTCAACTCCCTCTATCTTATTCCCTGCGATCAACGGCGCACACAAAATATTCGTGCTTTTCGTGGTAAAGAAAAAGGGTGCCCCCGGATGCAATCCGGGGTGAGCGCAGCGAACAGGAGGTCATAGAAAAAACGATCCCTGCAGAACAAAGCCCTAAATGCTAAGGTTCGCTC
This sequence comes from Gimesia panareensis, assembly GCF_007748155.1. Taxonomy (GTDB): domain Bacteria; phylum Planctomycetota; class Planctomycetia; order Planctomycetales; family Planctomycetaceae; genus Gimesia; species Gimesia panareensis. The sequence continues at coordinate 476,440 of NZ_CP037421.1, read as the reverse complement.
AACCACAACAGCACGCCTGCACCGCAACCTCCTGTTGTCTCACGACAACCTCGAATTCCATTCGAGGCCACTCGGCAATAGAAGGTCCCTATGCAAATGCTGTCAAAAATTAGCCGCAGGGCGTTAGCCCCGGTTCCCTTCCACTCTCAACATTTCGTGCCTTTCGTGTATTTCGTGGTTCATAGAAATCCCAGATCGAGTCCCGCCCATATTCTCCCCCTTGACCTTCCTCCAGCGTTCCCCTGTAATAGAATAATGCAAGACTTCACTAACCTCCTGTTTCTGAACGATGGCCAATCCTCATGCAAACACTCACCCGTAGCCTGTTCGTCACCCTGTTCTCCTGCATCTTCATCACCCCGGCAACCGCAGCAGAACGCGATCCCGCCAAGAAACCATTCACCGTCACCGAAAGCTACCAGCAACTCGCCGACGCCATGGAACCGCTGCAGGCCTGGCAGGCCACGAACAAAGCCGAGCACGAGGCCTGGCGAAAACAGTTTCATCCGACCGTCACCCGCATCCTGGGCAAAATGCCCGAGCGCGTCCCGCTGGAAGTCAAGTGGGCCGAAAAGAAAGAGTTCGACACCTTCACCCGCCACAAAGTCTTTATCCGCACCGAAGCCGCCTATTGGGCCCCCGTCTATTACTTCGTCCCGCACCAGTTAAAGAAAAAAGTCCCCGCGATTGTCTGCCTGCACGGACACAGCGGCATCATCCCCTACATCGATGAAGGCAAAACCAAAGCCGACAAAGAAAAGACCCGCCAGAGCGAACTCGACTACGCCGTCTACTTCGCGAAGCACGGCTACGTCACCGCCGCCATCGTCATGCGGGGCTGGAACGAAACCGCCGGCGACCAGGATCGCGGCGTCTCGCACACGAAACGCAGTTGTCTGCAGATGACCATGAACGCCCTCCTCATCGGCAGTACTCCGCAGGGCCAGCGCAGCTGGGACGCCATGCGCGTCATCGACTTCCTGCAGACACAGGATGAGGTCGACCCGGACCGCATCGCTGCCGCCGGCCTCTCCGGCGGCGGAGCCACCGCCATGTACCTCCCCGTCCTCGACGAGCGCGTCAAACTCACCATGATCGCCGGCGCCTTCTCAACCTACCGCGCCTCCTACTACGCCATGCCACACTGCCTGTGTCAGTGCATGCCCGAGATGATGCGTTACGGTGAAATGTCCGACGTCGTCTCCCTGCACGCCCCCCGCCCGGTCCTGCTCATCAACGGCATCGAAGACAAAATCTTCCCCATCGCAGCCGCCCGCCAGGGCTACAAAAAACTGCAGCAGGTCTACCAGGTTTTAGGAGCCGAAGAAAACATCGACGCCGATTTTTTCGCAGGCGGCCACCGCTGGTCCAACAACAAAACCCTCGCCTTCCTCAAACAACACTTCGGCGAGTAACAGCAAGACAACACCCCTGATTCACCAGACAAAATAAAATGTAGGGGAGGACCCATGTGTCCTCCCGCCTGGCGATATTCTATCCCGTGTTGCCTTCAATGGCAGTCGTTTAATACTTCCCCATTCCGCCCACAACTTTTCGTGCCTTTCGTGGATCCTCAACGGGTGAGCCCGAATGCAATTCGGGCCGAGCGCAGCGAGCAGGAGGTCTCAGTGAAATCGTTCCGTTCAGAGCAAAGATTCGTCAGGAACACTCCAGTTCGCCTTCTGATGTCATCCAGTATTCTTCAACCCAATACAAAGCATAGTACTGAGAATTTTTCCAGTCGTTGTAGATTTCATCGAGTTCTTCTTTTTCATCGTCGGTGTAGCGTTCTCTGTTGTTAACGAAATCCTGCAACTCATCGGTGAGCTCAGACAGTGAAAACACCTCGTCTGCATACTCTTGTATTTTTATTGTCCCTTCATGGATCCCCAATAAATGCATCACCTGACGTAACGCCTTTTCAACACTGAGAAAAAGATCCTCATTGCTCATTCCCGCTCCTCCCAGGAGGACCTCTATTGAAAATGATTTTAATTCCAGAAATTTACCCTCTCTGTTGAAAATGTATACTCGAATATCAGGGAGTACTCCTCCGAGAATGACTTGCGTCTCACCTGTCGTCCCGGTCCAGAATCTCGTACCTTCACTTTGTATTGTGTACATTTTTTTCCCTGCTCCCTGATATGCTGAATTAAAAATACCATGGTATCGAGAGTGAAAGGAGCAGGAAGAGCATACGGTCAGAAGGCTCAGCACAGCCCCCTCAGTCTATCTTGCCTGTTCACATCAATTAAGCAGATTCAATCTGTATGTATTTCGTCCCGTTCGTAGTTCATCAAACAGACCACCAGTCAAACCGCCAACACCATGGTCAGTTCCCAGGCGTGTACTCACTGAACCGGGCAATCCAGCCTTCTTCGGTATACAGCTCTCCGGCCAGCCCGTCGCTGGCCTCACTGAGACTTGCCACCTGCTCGGAACCCGTATCGACTGTAATTTTGATCTCATCCTCGACTTCATCAAAGCCCTGTAGCAGATAATGCAGCACCGTATCCGCGATCTCCGGCAGCAGTGACTGAAACATCCTCAGATCTTCCTGAGAGCACTGCGATAACAGTTCGCGGAGTTTTTGAGAACGCTCACCCTTCATCTGACCGCTCAAAATCATCTCCCAATGCACGATTGATTGATCCCGCACCTGCTGAATCAGAAATTCGCCAAAATGATCTAGGGCTGCCTTTGACATGCCTGACCTCCGAACTGTTCACAATAACTTGTGTTAAAGATGATGGAGCTAAATCGTACTCTCATTGTTTCCGGCAATCAAATACGAAAAAACGACATCCTGTTGACGCCCCCCTTCAGTCTGCTACCGGGTAAGCCCGAATGCAATTCGGGCCGAGCGCAGCGAGCAGGAGGTCTCAGCAAAATCGTTCCGTTCAGAACAAAGCCACCAACCTCTCCCATTTCAGAGAGTGAGGTTCACTCACCCTCAACAAAATGCGTGCTCCGCAACTTCCTGTTGTCTCACGACAACCTCGAATTACATTCGAGGCCACCCGGTCACAGAAGGTCCCTCAGCAAATACTGCCAGAAAATTAGCCGCAGGGCTTTAGCCCCGGTTGAAACGACTTTCGGTATAGACCATCCGAATTAAGAAACACTACCTGGCCGCCGGTTCATCCTATTTTCAAACACACACTTTCATTAAGAAACACAACCAGCCCCCTTTCCGATCACAACTTTTCGTGCCGGCCGTGGTTCAAAAATAATCCCTTTTATTTCCCCACCACCCGATCCCCCTTCCACCGCGGCACCCAGCACCGCACCTCCCGGCGATACGCCACAAACGCCTCCCCGAACCGCGTCTCCAGGTCCTGCTCTTCCATCGGCCGCACACAAATATTCCACAGCACCATGCCTGTCACCACGTACAAGAGAATCAGATAGCTACCAAAATACAAACCCACGGCGGCCCCCTGCACCAGTCCCGCAATCGCCATCGGGTTTCGCACATAACGATACGGTCCCACCACCACCAGCTGCCGTGCCGTATCGAACGGGACCGGCGTCCCGCGACCATAAATGCCCATCGTCGCCCCGCTGGTCAGTCCCAGGCTTCCGCCCAGCATAAACAGGATCACTCCCAGCACCTGTTGTCCGTCGAACCGAAACGCCGGCCAGCCCAGGACCCCTTCCAGTCCGATCAGCCCCGCCGGAATCACCAGCAGAAACAGCGTCCAGAACACGACCGTCTGCAGCACAATCTTCAGCAGCAGCCACCACAGTGGCGTCTCAGCCCGCGTCGGTCGAAACGTGATCTTGAACATCCCCGGCTTTCCCGCAACATCGGCCCGTATAAATCAGACAAACCAGCATCATCAGTCCCAGACACACCAGCATCAGTCCGGTTCCCAGCCAGCCCCCCTGCGTCGCCAGGCTCAGCGACAGACAGTACAGGCTCACATAAGCAATGCCGCCCGTCAGAAAATACATCACCGGCCCCGCCCAGCAGTGCTGCCGCCAGAGACCATACGCCAGCACGAAAGAACCGCCCACAAACACCACCCCGTCCGGCAGCCAGAACGTCAGCAGTACCCGCTCCGGCAGCGCCTCCGACAGAAACAGCGAACGGCTCTCCGGCACCGCCAGCAACAGACACCACCACCCCACGCCGCCCACTCCCTGCAGCAGCGGATAAAGAAACAGCCAGTTTTTCCACTCCAAACCCGATTTCATATTGCCAATCGTTGCCGAAACCGCCACGATTGCCAACAGCAATTTTCACTTTTTGTGAAACAGGACAGACACTAGATATTTTCATGTCTTACGTAGTAAAGAAAAAGGGTGACCCCGGATGCAATCCGGGGTGAGCACAGCGAACAGGAGGTCGCAGAAAAAACGATCTCTGCAGAACAAAGACACCCACCTTTTCCCTGACATGAGGTTCATTCAACCACAACAGCACGCATGAAACGCTACATCATCCAGGCCTGGAAACGATAAATATCTAAAGCAACAGTTACCCGTTAGACCCCGACCATAAATTTTCGTGTCTTTCGTGCTTTTCGTGGTTAAATAATTTGTGCTTTTCGCAGTTCCTGAATTTCGAGCTTTTTGTGGTCCACCCACGGTTTCATGTTGCCAATCCTTGCGGAAACCGACACGATTGAGAATAGTAACCTCAACACGCATTGTCTCAATCCCACCAGAACATAAAGGCCGCCTCACCATGAAACGTCTGCTGTTCCTCCTCAGCCTTACGCTGCTGCTGACTCCCGCTGCCCACGCCCAGCGTCCCAAACCCAATTACGATGAAAGCCAGGTCCCGCAGTTCAAGCTCCCCGATCCGCTGGTGACTTCCCAAGGCAAGAAAGTCAGCTCAGCCAAGGAATGGCAGAAAGTCCGCCGCCCCGAAATTCTGGAACTCTTCGAAACCGAAGTCTACGGCAAAAGTCCCGCACCTCCCAAAGACATGCTGTTCGAGGTCACCTCCGTCAAGAACGATGCCCTCGGCGGCAAAGCGATTCGCAAGGAAGTCACGGTCTACTTCTCCGGCAAGAAAGAAGAGCCGCGGATGGATCTGCTGATCTACGTCCCCGCCAAAGCGACCAAACCGGTCCCCGTCTTCATGGGACTGAATTTCTACGGCAACCATACCATCACCGATGAAAAAGACGTCAAACTCAACGACCACTGGATGCGGGCCAACAAAGACAAAGGCATCGTCGACCATAAAGCGACCGAAGCTTCACGCGGCACATCATCCTCCCGCTGGCCCATCGAAAAGATCATCGATCGCGGCTACGGTCTTGTCGCCATCTACTGCGGCGACATCGATCCCGACTATGACGACGGCTTCAAGAACGGCATCCACGCCCTTTACAATTCGAAACAGAAACCCGCGCCCGATGAATGGGGCACCATCTCTGCCTGGGCCTGGGGACTCAGCCGCGCCCTGGATTACCTCGAAACCGACAAGCATATCGACGCCAGCAAAGTCGCCGTCATGGGACACTCCCGCCTCGGGAAAACCTCCCTCTGGGCAGGTGCCCAGGATCCCCGCTTCGCGCTGGTCATCTCCAACGACTCCGGTTGTGGTGGCGCCGCACTCAGCCGTCGTCGCTTCGGCGAAACAGTGCACGTCATCAACAACGCGTTCCCCCACTGGTTCTGTGACAACTTCAACAAATACATCGACAAGGAAAACGACCTCCCCGTCGATCAGCACATGCTGATCTCGCTGATCGCTCCCCGCCCCGTCTACGTCGCCAGTGCCGAAGACGATCGCTGGGCCGATCCGAAGGGAGAATTCCTCTCGGTCAAATACGCAGAGCCCGTCTACAAGCTGCTCGGCACCTCCGGTTTCGGCGCGAAGAAAATGCCAGGGGTCAACGATCCCGTCCAGAAGCAGATGGGCTACCACATCCGCACCGGCAAACACGATGTGACCGACTTCGACTGGGAACAGTACCTCAACTTCGCCGATCAGCACTTCCAGGGCAGCTGATCGCTGTCCCTCACAGGCAGGTTCCCCGTGGTCTGAACAGCAGTCGATTCGTCGCGATCGACAGTTGGGTTCACGGGGGAATTCTGCGCAAAAACTGCCGTAACAACGGGTTTTCGACGGGGAACAGGCAGTTTTCGCGATGCCCGCTTGCCTCCGCGTGAACTCCCACGATAAGATGGGACCGTGTTCACGTTTCCTCAATTACGACCGATCAGACGATTTCAATATGATGAATCAACGTTTCCGGATCCCTGCCTTTCACGCGTCTTCCCTCCGCAGGTTCACTCTGATTCTGCTCTGCCTCTGTCTGCTCCCGACCACACTGGTCCGGGCCGATAAAGCCAGCGATGACTTTCAGCTCGCCATCGGCCTCTACAAGCAGAATCGCTGGGAACTGGCCACGGAGATGTTTCAGAAGTACCTCAAAAATTACCCGAATCACACCGACGTCCCGCTGGCCAAGTTTTACCTGGGTCTCACGCTCGTCAATCAGCAGAAGTACAAGGAAGCCCGCGACGTCCTGCGGGAGTTTGTGAAGCAGTATCCCCAGAACAAAAATCTCCCCGACGCCCTCTATCGCATCGCGGAGTGCAGCTATCTGCTCGACGACCTGAAGACGGCCGAATCCGAGTTCACCGATTTCCTCAAACGCTACCCCAACCACGCCCTCGAAGAATGGGCTTACCCCTACTTCGGCGACGTACTCCTCAGGCAGGGCAAACCCGATCTGGCCATCAAAAGCTTTCAGCGGTCACTCGATCGGCACCCGAAAGGAGCGATGTCTCAGGACGCGCAGTTCGGCCTCGCCTCTTCCTACCTGCAGAACAAACAGCCCGACGAAGCGGAAAAACGTTTCAAAGAGATCGCAGACCAGAAGAACCATTCCCGCGCCAGCGACGCCCAGATGGCATTGGCGACGTCCCTCTTTGATCGCGGTAAGTTTCAGGCAGCAGCAGACGCCTTCCTGGCGGTTCCCACGAAATTCCCGGAAAGCCCCCTGGGCACCACCGCCCGTCTGAATGCCGGCTACGCCTATTACGATCTGAAAGACTTCCCCAAGGCAATCGAACAGTTCGATCTGGTCGCCAAAGATCCCGCGCAGGCTGCCAATGCCCTGTACTGGAAAGGGGTCAGCCTCAAAGCCGCCGGTCAGCTCTCCGACGCGATCACCACACTGGAACAGGCACAGCAGGCCAAACCGTCGCCCGGCCAGCAGCAGCTCATCAAGTATCAGCTGGCCGACGCCCTGCTCCGCAACGGCAAACCGGCCCAGGCCAAAACCCTCTTTCTGGAGCTCGTCAAACAGGCGCCTCAAAGTGACTTTGCCGACGACAGTCTGCACTTCGCCACGGAAGCGGCCCTCTTGACCGACCAACTGGACGAAGCCGCACAGCTCGCAACGCGGTTTGAAAAGGAGTACCCCCAGAGCGGTCTGCGGCTGCACCAGGAACTGCTGCGGGGACGGATTCGCGATGCCCAGGGCAAGCCCGAAGATATGCAGGCCGCCATCAAACACTTTGAAACCGTGCTGAACCAGAGCAAGCTCGACAACACGAAACTGCTGGCCCGCCTGTACCTGGCCCGTTCGTATCAGAAGCTGAAAGACTATCAGAAATCAATCGACGTTCTGAAACCGTACCTCGACGATACGAAAACGGACAAAACCACCAGCGAATACGCCGACGCGCTCATCCTGCAGAGCAACAACTTCAACTCGCTCCAAAAATTCCCGGAAGCGGAAGCGTTAGCCAAAACGTATCTCAAACAGTTCCCCAATGAACCCCGCTACGATCAGATCCTCGCGAATCTGATCCTCCTGACGTCCAAAAACGACAAGCCCACGGAAGTCGATCAATACCTCGCCGAACTGGAAAAACGCAAACCGAATCTTGTTCTCCTGATCCAGACACTGCGTCAGCTGGCAGAACGCAACTACGAACACAAACAATGGAGCCGCGCGAAACAGTTCTTCGCTGAGATTGTGAAACGGGGTTCCGCATCCCCCGAATTCCCGGCGGGCCTCTCCGGTCTCTCCTGGAGTGAATTCCAGCTGGGCGAATATGCCTCGGCGGCAACGCACTTCGAACAGTTCACCAAAGAGTTCCCGAAGAATCCTCTCGCTGCAGAAGCCTCGTACATGCAGGGCCGCAGTCTGGAAAGCGATCAGAAACTCCAGGCCGCGGTCGACGTCTATCGGCAGACCCTCCAGCAGTTCGTCCCCTCGCGTTACGCCATGCTCTCCGGTCTGCAGGCTGCCCGCACACTGTTTCAGCTGAAGAAAATCGACGAAGTCAACAAAGCCTACGAAGCCCTGCTGGAAAAATTCCCCAAGCCCGACAACCTGGATAAGATTCTGGATGAATGGGCGCTGATCAATTACGAAGCCGAACAGTTCGACCAGTCAGATGCCATCTTCCGCCGACTCGTTAAAGAGACGCCGGACAGTGAACTCGCCGACAACGCCCGCCTGAGCCTGGCGGAGAGTGATCTCATCGCCGGCAAACTCGATGCCGCCGCGAAGGAATTCGAAGCCCTGCAGGGTTCTGACAAATCCGATCAGAAAGTGCAGGAAGTCTCTCTGTACCGCCTGATCGAAATCAACCTGGAACAGCAGAAATGGGAACAGGTCGAGAAGTTCTCCAAAGACCTGCTCAAGCGGTTCCCCCAGAATGAATACGCGGCTTTTGCCCGCTTCCACCAGGCGGAAGCCGCCCTCTACCTGAATCAGATCGAAGCCGCCCAGAAAGAACTGCTGGCGCTGACCACCAAAGATCAGATCGAGCAACTGGGCAAGCAGCCCTGGTACCCGCGGGTCTGGGTCCTGCTCGCGGAAACCTACTTCCGGCAGAAAAAATACGAAGACGTACAGAAAACCGTGGATCAGTTCCGCGAGTGGGATGCGGAGAGCCCCTTCCTGTACCAGGCGGAAGAGGTGCTGGGACGCAGCCTGAAAAATCAGGCTAAATTCGCTGAGGCCCGCAAAGTCTTCCAGAAAATCATCGACGCGGAAAACTCTCGGCGGACCGAAACCGCCGCCAAGTGCCAGTTCCTGCTCGCTGAAACCCTGATGATCCAGGAAAAATTCAAGGAGGCCCTGCTCGCCTATCTGCAGGTGGATATTCAATATAAGTTCCCCGAATGGCAGGCCCCGGCACTGTTTCAGGCAGGCATGTGCCACGAAGCCCTGCTGGAATGGAAACAGGCCCTGAAAACATATCAGGATTTCCTGAAACGTTTCCCGGAACACGAACTGGCCGCCCGTGCCAAAGAACGCATCAAGCTCGTCCAGCCCCGGGCCCAAAAATAACCAGCTAGATAACCGGCAGTGTCTGCCTGTTCCCGCATCAGTCGGTTCGACAGCGGGAAATCCCATTCCAGACTCGACGCGAAATTCCATCTCGCGTAAACTAGAGCCTGACCTGAGCCGCCCTGGATAGAGCCGGAATAGAGGCAGTGCAGGTCAATCAATTCCCGTGTCTCTCTACCGGTTGATCCGGCTGTGCACCGGGCCGGTTTTTCAGTTCATTCACAGCGATACCCATTCTTCATGATCAATCTTCGCCACAGTCAACAGGATTTCTCTACACCCGACGCCAAGGTCCAGAGCCCCTCTCGACGACTGCTGAGTCTGACCATGACCCTGCTCTTCGCTTCGCTGCTGATTCTCCAGCCGGCCTCTGCCCAGGAACGGCTGCCCAAAGTCGTGGAAGAGCGGGGGGACGGGCAGCTGGTCGAAGCAGCTGATCCGAACGGTCCCCTGCCCAAGTCGGTCGCCGCTGTGAATAAACGCAGATCGATCCCCTCGACCCCGGAAGACATCATCGAGGAAATGGGATACTTCCTGCTCCCGTTTGTCATTGCATCCATTATCTCCATGTGGTTCATCATCGAACGACTGGTGATTCTCAGATCCGGACGGGTGATCCCCAGACACTTCGTCAGCCGCTTTCTCAAGCTGCTCCGGGACGGGAAGCTCAACGCCCGCTCGGCACTCAAGCTCTGTGAGGAAAACCCCAGCCCGATCGCCTCCGTCTTTGCCCACGGCGTCCGCAAATGGGGCAAGCCCAGCGTCGAAGTGGAACAGGCGATTATCGATGGCGGCGAACGGCAGCTGTCACAACTTCGTAAACATCTCCGCGTGATCAACGGCGTCGCAACAGTCGCCCCGCTGATGGGTCTCCTGGGAACCGTCATCGGCATGATCCTCGCCTTCAACGACATCGCCAACAGCAGTGCCATGGGAAAAGCCGAAGAGCTCGCGGGCGGCATTGCCCTGGCCCTCTTGACCACCGCCTTCGGTCTGGGCATCGCCATCCCCTCCCTGATCATGTACATGTACCTGGCCGGCAAAGTAGATGGCCTCGTCATGGAAATGGATCAGAACGCACAGGACCTCGTGCACCTCATCTCCGCCGAAGGCCTCGCTGCCAGCGCCGCGAGTCGGAAGTCAGCCTCGTCCGCTCCCGTGACCAAAACCAAAGCCAAACCGGACAAAACCGCCAGCAAGTCGTAAGCACTTGCATCGGGTGACCCCGAATGCAATTCGGGGCGAGCACAGCGAGCAGGATGTCCCAGAAAAATCGATCTCTGCAGAACAAAGACACCTACCTGCATCCATCAGATGAGGTTCACTCCCCCACAACAGAACGCATACACCGCAACCTCCTGTTGTCTCACGACAACCCCGGCAATGGCAGGCCTTTCGCCCCCGTTCCGCCACGATTCTCCGGAACTCTCACTTCTAAGTTGTTCCCCGACCTGTTCCGATTTACAATAAATTGTAATCTCTCCCGTGGGAGAAGCGGCGTTCCTGCCGCCCGAAACAGCGACTCATTCATTCTCTTGAAACACGACGAGAACCGGCATGGCTGACTCCAAAGAATTCAAGGCAGTTCCCCTCGAAGAAGAACTGTCACAACTCGAACGCGATCTCAAATTTTATCCTTCCACCACTGCCGACCCTCAGCTGCTGACGGTCGCACAGATCGAAGACTTCAACCGCGACGGCTTCCTCCGCGGCATGCGCATCTTCAACGATCAGGAAGTCATCGAGAACCGCGAATACTTCGACCGGCTGCTCGAGCAGGTCATCGCCGCCGGGGGTAACAGCTACTCCATCAGCACCGCCCACATGAAATACGGCAAGGTCTACGACCTGCTCACCCATCCCAAAATCGTCGCCTATGTCAAAGATCTGCTCGGCGAAAACGTGATCGCCTGGGGTTCGCACTTTTTCTGCAAAATGCCCCACGACGGGAAAGCCGTCTCCTGGCACCAGGACGCCAGCTACTGGCCCCTCTCCCCCTCCAAGGCCGTCACGGTCTGGCTGGCCATCGATGACGCCGACCCGGAAAACGCCAACATGCGGTTCATTTCCGGCAGCCATCACTACGGCCACATGACCTACCGGCCCAGCGGTTCCCATGAAGACAACGTACTGAATCAGACGATCGACAATCCCGAACAGTACGGCACCCCCATCGACGATACTTTGAAGGCCGGCGAGATCTCGATCCACTCCGACCTGCTGCTGCACGGTTCCGAAGCCAACGAGTCCGACCGCCGCCGCTGTGGCCTCACGCTCCGCTACTGTGCCGCCGACGTCCGGGCCGGCATGGACTGGAACGCCAAAGGGGTGATTGTCTCCGGATCCGATCCTTCCGGACACTGGCTCAATCCGCCCCGCCCCGAAAACGATTAAACAACCTGCACACCCCCCTTTGAAATTCACACTCGGGAAATAACAACCGATGCAAAAATACTTCGCGGAAATCTTCGGCACCTTCATCCTGCTGTTTTGCGGCGCCGGTGCCATCGTCACCAACCAGGTTTCCGAAGGAACTGTGACGCACGTCGGCATCGCCCTGGTGTTCGGCCTGGTTGTCACCGCCATCATTTATGCGATCGGCGAAATCTCCGGTGCGCATATCAACCCCGCCGTCACCATCGCCTTCTGGGTCGCACGTCGCTTTCCCGGAAACCAGGTGCTGCCTTATATCATCTGTCAGGTCATCGGGGCTTTCGCCGCCTGCCTGCTGCTGCGAGTCACATTCCCGGGCTTGACCAATTACGGCATGACCCTCCCGGCGGGCACCGAGATTCAGTCCCTGATCCTGGAAGTGGTCCTGACCTGGATCCTGATGTTTGTCGTATTGTGCGTCAGTACCGGTGCCAAAGAGACCGGCATCCTGGCCGGCGTCGCCATCGGTGCGGTGATCGCGCTGGAAGCCATGTTTGCCGGCCCCATCTGCGGGGCGTCCATGAACCCGGCCCGCTCACTGGCACCGGCACTGGTCAGCGGCCACCTGCAGTCACTCTGGCTGTATCTCGTCGGTCCGATCGCAGGCGCTGTCCTCGCAGTCCCCTCGCTCTGGCTGGTCCGCAATAATACACACGTCATAGAAATAGATACCAAAATAGAAATCGAAATCGAAACCGAATCTGCGGAGGCACCCTGATTCAGTCCGCACATAGAGATATCGAAAATCGCTCGTTTTTGCATTCACAGCAACAGAAGAGGAACAAACCATGACCAACTGGCAATACATTCTCGTACTGGGCGTCGCCTTCTCCGGACTGGCGGATTCAATGGTCTCCGCTGAAACACCGGCCCCCACCGGCGACGCGGCAATCGTCTCCCCGGACGCCAAAGTAGAAACACTCTGGGTCGATAAAGGCTTCACCGAAGGAGCCTGCGTCGACACCGATGGCATCATCTATTTCAGCGACATCAACTTCTCCGGCGGCAAAGGCAAAATCATGGCCTTCGATCCCGCCACCGGTAAAACCACCGTCTTCAGCGCTGATAGCGGGCAGAGCAACGGACTGATGATCGACCAGAAAGGCCGCATGCTGGCCGCCTGTGGCGCCAACAATGGGAAGCAGTGCCTCGCACGCATCAGCAAAAAAGGAACACCCAAGTGCCTCGTCGGCAAATTTGAGGGCAAGAAATTCAACGCACCCAACGACCTGGTGATTCATCCTAAAGGCTGGGTCTACTTCACCGATCCCCGCTACGTCGGCTTTGAACCGCTGGAACTCGATCACATGAGCGTCTTCCGCTACGACCCCAAAGACAAAACCGTCCACCGGGTCACCACCGACATCGGCAAACCGAACGGCGTCGTTGTCTCGCCCGATGGCAAGACCCTCTATGTCGCGGAAACCGACAACGGGTTAAGCGGCCTGGAGAAAGATCCCCCCAAAAATCCAAAACGACGGATGACCTTCAACGCCTTTCCCATCAAAGCCGACGGCTCATTGGGAAAGAAAAAAGTCCTGGTTGACTTCGGCACCAAAGAGAACGGCATTGATGGCATGACCGTCGATCAGCAAGGCAACATCTACGCCGCAGTCCGTGCCGAGAGTCGCTTCGGTATCGTCGTCTTTTCACCGGAAGGCAAAGAGCTGGCTTACATTCCCACTCCGGAACTGCCTACCAACTGCACCTTCGGCGTCGGCAAAGACGCATCCACGCTTTACATCACCGCCGGCAGCGGTCTGTATCGGGTCCCCTGTAAAATCCCGGGGTTCCATCCGTCACTGCCTCTGAAAAAATAGGGGCTCAGCGTGGCGGATTGAGGCGCACCAGCCGCGCCAGGGGGACCTGCTTGCGGACCACCTGGATCTCAGCCTGCCACGCGTCTGACTGGCGTGGCTGCAGCAGTTCGGGTAGATAAGGCTTCCGCTCGAAATAGAGCACGTATTCAGACACGCCCTGCCGTTCGGAATCGAAGGGGATCAGCCGGATCCCCTTCCGTTTCACCTCCGGCGTCTCCTGGAGCATCTGCAGGTACGCGGGATGCAGGATCGGTGCCACCTGGAGATACGAATTCTCCGGCACCCGCTCCACCACATCGTGTAACATGTCAGCGGTGATCGAATCCCCCCAGTAGGTGACTTCCATCCCCAGCGCACTGGCCCCCTTGAGGCCTCCCGTCAGCAGGCTGTAGTAACTCAGCCAGCAGGGAGCGAACGCGAACGCGGCGTATGCCTGCGTCAGCACCAGCAGCCCCACCGCGGTCCGTGCCAGGCGAATTGAAAACCGCCCCGACAGCCAGTCACAGATCTGCGCCGCGCCCACGCCGATCAGAATCGCAGCCAGCGGAAAGACCATCAGAAACAGCCGCACGCCATCGTAGACCGTAATCCCGGGCCAGGAAAACAAGACGAGCGGCCAGAGCAGCGAACCAATCAGTAGCACTCCGCCTCCGGGCCGAGCGGATTTCTCGTCCTGCGGACGCCGTCCCATTGTCCAACCGCCAATCAGGCTGAACGCCAGCAGGCCCATGGGGATCGTCACCAGAAACATGACCCACGGATAATGCCAGGGTACATCACGGTCGGCGTACTTGGTACCAAAGTAATCGATATAAATCGCCGCCCGCCCCGTGGTCCGTCCCAGGTACTCACCCAGATGCCCCACCGGATCAAACCAGAGCCACGGCCAGCCCACGAAGAAGACGAGCACTCCCACGCCTCCCCAGCAGAGCAGAGGCACAATTGCTTTCTGTCGCCACTTCCACAGCGCCCAGACGATCACAGGAATCGGAATCAGCACCGCCTGAATCTTCGTCAACAGTGCCAGCCCCAGCAGAATCCCGGTCAGGCAGGCCCGCTTCGCGGTTGGCGGCTCTGCCTGGTCCCAGAACCGGATTACTGCCAGCACAGCGATCACGTAAAACAGCGCGGTCACCGTCTCCAGTGCCGCCAGGTGGGCATGTCCGAACACCCGGGGCAGCGCAATCATCGCCACAGCAGCCACCAGCCCCGCGACGTGCCCGCTCCGCCGGTAAGTAAACCAGCCCACCACAAATACCAGGCAGGCAAAACAGAGCGCCGACGCATAGCGTCCATAGGTGACCACGAACGGCCGCTCTCCCTCTCCAGCCATCCCTGCCACGGTTTCATGGGCGATGCCAATCAGCAAGCGTCCGAGCGGCGGATGGTCGGGCAGGTAGTTCTCGTGCTCAAAGATCTCCCGCAGACTTTCCGGAGCGAAGATCCCCAGTCCATACACGCGAATGGCGCGGACCAGGAACACGCCCTGCCCTACGTTGAACGGTTCATCAACGGTCATTCCCGGGCCGGGGCCGGTCAGTGACAGATCTTCTGCACAGTCGAGACGGGCCGCCACCAGCAGAAACGCCAGACAGGCCACCAGGATGTACCAGGCGACGGGCGTCAGTTTTGCTTTGACTGTCAGAGCAGGTTGCGGTGTGGATTGATTCATCGTGTCTTTGCTGTGTCTATATTTCTGAGGGGAGGCGCAATAAAAAAAACCGGCCAAGAGGGTTACCTCTTGGCCGGGTTTAGTCGTTCACGCAAACCAGCAAATCCCTTTGCGATTGTTCTGGTTGGCCAGCGGGCCGCTCTCTCGACACCGTCCATAATATCGAGAACTACACGTCCCTGGCAATCTCACCTTAAGGCATTCCTGCCCGTCCATTAGGCGATCTGCTTTTTACGTCCAACCAAGGTCCGAATCCGTTCGGCCAGTAATGCAGCGTCAAATGGTTTCCGGAAAGTTTCGTTAAACAGTGTTCTGTCGAAACCGCTGGCGTTGTCTTCATCGCTCAGCAGGGCAATCAGAACAGAGTCGGTGTAGTCTTTGTTGCGTCGCAGGTTTTGTGCGATCATCAGAGCTTCGTTGCGACCCATTGCGAAATCAACGATTACGCAGTCGGGGTGCAGTGATTCTGCCTGGATACCGGCTTCAAAACCGCTCACGGCGTATTCAATTTTGAAGTCTTCTGTTGCCATCAGATCGTCAAGGCTGGCTCGAACCTGGGTATCGGCACCAACGAGCAGCAGTTTGCCCATGGCTTCATCTTCCAGTTCGCCTAATGGCATGCCGTGTTCTTTAAGAAATCGAATAAGGTGCTCACGTGGGATTCGTCGGTCCTGAGAACCGGGGATCCGGTATCCTCTCAGGCGTCCAGAGTCGAACCACTTACTAACCGTGCGGGGTGCAACCTTACAGATCTTTGCTACTTGGCCAGTAGTGAAGATCGTTTTCATTGCGGGCTCTCCAATCACATGCTTGGCAAATCTCGTCGAAGAAAGGTTACTTTTCTTCTGCTTTAACCCCTACTACAGTTTGCGGCTATCCTGGCCAGTCAGTTCACGTTGTAACCTGTGTAGTCTTGGGTCGGGGTTTGTCTCTGAAGACAGCATCTCCAGAAACTGTTTCAAAATGCCAATCTTTAATTTTAAGGAAATTTGGGATCTGGTACGTAATACTTTTGGGGTCGGACTGAATGACAATCGCAATACCATTCAGATCAGTTCGTCAGACTAGATCCGTCTTGTCCTCTCCCCCCTTACAGACAGTCAAAGGGATTGAACCACTCAAACTGGTGTTGACTGGCTCGACGTGGTTTTTACGTCTTTCCGGTTTCAACCGTCTGCCCTAATTGCATCGACGAAATTGGAGTGAGGACTTTAAGTTCTTTGACAAGAGAGACTGCAGTAGTGACAGAGACACTCGGAATAGCTGGTACGGACGAATCAACTGTGAGGGATATCATGCTCTAATACCCTGCGAAACAGGCACTTAATTCGTTTCCGGGAAATGCTTAAGATGTGAACCAAATTTCTGGAGTGACTTGAGTTTTCATACCAGGTTCTGCTGATTTTTGCCCGGGAGAGACTGTTCCGAGCGGATAACCGTTATGACAACAGCAACCCGTCTCAGGTTCAAAGTATTGAAACTGTCATCTCTATTACGACGAATTTACCGGTCCGCGTTGGCTCTATTTTTCCAACTCACTTCCGATCTGTTCACCGGGGAAGCAGCTCGAATTTCCTGTTTTCGCTTGCCCTGCGTATGAACTCTCGTCTAAGATCAGATGGAATTCAGGTTGCCTGCCCGTCCGAGTTCACAGGCCAGGCTTCAATCGGCAACCGAAATCAGCGATTCGTTCAACACTTTCCCGACAGACCTGCTCTGGTTTCTGAAAGTCAGCTGCTTCCAGCGACAGCTGACCAGATTCACGACCTGAAAAAAATCTCTATGGCGCAGACTCTCCAAGAATATGCTGACTGGTTATCCAACCGGGATGATCTGATCTGGCCCGTGGCCCCCGCGCTGGAGACGCCCAAAGCCACCCCCTTCCTCAAACCGCTCCGCAGAATCTCGGCAGTCACCTTCAGTATCTATGGAACACTGCTCCATATCGCCGACGGTGCCCTGCTCCTGGACCACCAGCAACAGCTGCGAATTCAGATCGCCCTCGATAAGACCATCAAAGAATTCAATATGTGGAACAGCATGTCCCGCAAGCCGGGAGCCCCCTGGGAATACATGCTCTCACAGTACCGCACCCTGCTCGAAGACCAGCAGATGGCCAGTAACGTCGCGAAAGGCGAAAAGCCGGAAATCAACTCCGCCGCCATCTGGAAACAGCTCATCGAACGCCTCCAGAAAAATGAGTACACCTTCGATGAGTCCTTCTATGGGAATCTGGATGATTTCAGCCTCAAAGTTGCCTACTTCTTCCATTCTTCCATGCAGGGCATCTCACCCATGCCCGCAGCCCTGGAAACCCTCTGCCAGCTCAGCCAGCAGGGCAAAAAACTGGCCCTGTTCGCCGATGCTCAGCCGTTTACGCTGGTACAGCTATTGCGGGGATTAAGCTCGCAGGGTACACTCCCGCCACTTTCCGAACTGTTCACACAGGAATGTTTCTGCTTCTCCTATCGTGAAGAAGTCCGCAAACCGTCGGCTTCTCTGTACGAAAAGCTACTCAGTCGATTCAAACAGCTGGAGATTTCCCCTGAGGAAATCCTGCACGTCGGTTCCCGTATTCACGACGATCTGGCAGTCGCCAGGCAGCTGGGGATGAAAACGGCCCTGTTTGCCGGTGATTCGCTGAGCATACAGGCCAGCAAAGAAGAAGTCAGAAACCCCGATTCAAAACCTGACAGATTGATCACTGATTTGAGCCAATTAGCCGAAATCCTCGATTAACAAAAGTCGCTGATTCTGTTAATATCTCTGCCTTATCAGAGACCGGGGTCGCATTTCTACCTGAGTGAACTCACATATCTGATACCTAAACCTACTGAAAATAAACACTTCCAACACCTGATGGCCCTGCCAGGGAACCAGGGTCGTAATACACAGTTTGATGCCCTTAATGGAGAAGAGAAAACATGCCTCCCAAGTTGCTTTATGAAGGAATTGACTTCGATTTTGAAAACCCTCTCTACGGAATTGAAGAGATCAGAGAAATCAATCCTCAGCGATTTGAGATGGAACAGCTGACAGGCATCGTCCATGTCGATAATGACAAGCACGGGATTGTCGGCTTTAAAGATGTCACCGAGAACGAATTCTGGGTTCGCGGGCACATGCCCGGCTTCCCACTCATGCCCGGCGTCATTCTCTGTGAGTGCTCTGCCCAGCTGGCCGGCTTCTATGCCCGGAAATTCAAATTACTCGGGGGAGACTTCCTCGGCTTCGGCGGCATGAATGAAGTCCGCTTCCGCAGCCCCGTCTTCCCGAATCAGCGACTGGTGATCATGGCACAACTGGCCCGCATTCGTGCCGGCAAACGGGCTGAATTCAACTTCCAGGGACTGGTCGACAACAGCATGGTCTTCAGCGGCCAGATGATCGGCGTCCCCATCGATAAAAATCAGGAAGTTCCCGGGAAACCCTGATCTCTAAACAAACAGCCCCCCGCATCAATTCGATTTTGATCCGGGGGGCTTTTTCTATATATATGCGTCGCGTTAGCGGCTCAATACTTCCTGCATGTTCTTCTTGTAGGCTTCCACGCCCGGCTGACCGTACGGGTTGATGTCGATCAGGCGCCCTTCCAGCACCGTCGCCAGCATCAGCATCTGCAGCGTCTGTCCGACCGTATACGCATCCAGGGTCGGCAGAATCAGATCCGCCGTCGGTCGATTCACATCGGCATAAGCCCGGTTCGTCCCCTCGATCGCAGCCGAGAGCACATCGGGAACCGTTTTTCCTTCCAGCTTGTTGAGCTGATCCTGGTTCTCCTCTTCCGGCACCACAGGCACCGCGACCGGTTCCGTTCCTGCACGTTCCACGATCACGTTCGTGATCAGCTTGTCGCGCACCCCTTCCTGGTGCTGCTGTCCCCGGCTGTGCAGGTCGCGGGTGTTGACCACGGTCAGAGGCGTGGCCCCCTTTTCTTCTTTACCCAGGCTTTCCGCCAGCAGCTGATCGTACCACAGCCCCAGCGCTTCCAGTCGTTTGCCCCAGGTCGACAGAATCCGCATCGAAATGTTCTTCTCCCGCTCGAACAGGTGACAGGTAGCCGTGTAATCCAGCACCGGGTTGTCCCCCATCGGCTCCGAGTTAAACCGCCGGGTCATGTCCGCGGCTCCCTGCAGCAGTTGTTTCAAATCCACGCCCAGCACGGCAGCGGGGAACAGACCGACCGATGTGAAGACCGAAAACCGCCCGCCCACATTGTCGGGAATCGGGAAGACTTCCGGATACCCTTTGTGATTGGAGAAGTTCCGCAGCTTGCCTTCCAGCCCGGTGATCGGCACGACCAGCGACCGGCTCTCTTCAGAATCGGCTCCGTAATACGCTTCGAGCGCCTCGCGGAACAGGCGGAAGCCGAGTGCCGTTTCCAGAGTACCCCCGGATTTACTGATCACCGTCAGGCTCCAGCGTTGCAACACATCTTGCGGATCCTGGCAGCCCGTCTCCAGCAGTTCCCGCAGGGCCGTTACCGAATCGTTGTCGACGTTGTTCCCTTCGAAATACAGACGAGGCACGCCACCCCGCTGTTCGCGAGTCAGTTCATTATGCAGAGGATGGCACAACGCTTCGAACAGCGCCCGCATTCCCATGTAAGAACCGCCGATCCCCAGCACGACGAACCGGTCCGACTGCTCACGTAATTCCGCAGCCTTTGTTTCGATGCGTCCCAGCAGACTCTCGGCCCCCTGGGCCTCGTATTCGTCCAGCAGCTGTTGAGGCAGATTCTGGAAGCCCGCATCCAGGGGCTGCTTCTCTGCGGGAATCGCATCGCTGCCCAGCAGTTCAATGTCTTTTAACATTTCCTCACGGGCGGCCAGCAGCGCCGGCTGCAGTTCTTCATACCACTTGCCATCAATCAGTTTTCGGGCGGCGGAATCGTCGTAGCGAATGGAATTCGTCATGAGAGATCATTCTTTCATCAAAGCAATGAAGATTTATATAGAGATCACTGATCTTCCGCGGGGGGCTCAATGCCGAAATCGCGAATCGAGAGCAGTGCCTTAAAGGGGATATCGCGTTTGGCAAAGTTGGCAGCCCCACCCTGCAGACGGTCGACCACGCCCAGCGCCTGCACGACCTTGCAACCGAACTCTTCTGCCCGATCGACAGACAGCAGTGCACTGCCGGCGGTCGTAATCACGTCATCCACGATCACCACCTTATCGCCCGGCTGCACGGGACCTTCGACATATTTATTCGTACCGTGCCCCTTGGGTTCTTTGCGGACCATGAACCCGTTCAGCGATTTTCCCTGCTCGGCGGCGACCGCCAGCACACCAGCCACGATCGGGTCGGCTCCGATCGACATTCCGCCGATCGCGTCGAATTCGACATCTTCCAGCATTTCCAGCAGCCCGGCACTGACCAGACGCAGACCGTGTGAATGCAGAACCACCTGTTTCCCGTCGAGGTAATAAGTGCTCTTTTTACCCGAGGCCAGCGTGAAGTCGCCGAATTTTAAAGCCCGCTCCCGAAACAACTCGATCAGCTTGTCGCGATCAAACATGAATGCTCTCTTCTCTACCCTGAATGTGTGATGTGCTCAGATCAGAAGCCGTCGCGGTCTGTTTACATAAACAATGTTTAATTAAAACACCGCGGGCCGGCTCAAACACACGTATTCTACAGGGTCGAATTCAACATTCAAACGGACTGCAGGTAAAGAATTCCCAGCTGCTGCGAATCTATGGGAAATCAGGGGCGAATCACGACTTCCGAGCCTACCCCCAGCAGATCGTAGACCTCGGCGACATCATCATTCTGCATCCGTACACAGCCTTTGGACTCGGCTTTACCGATCGACGAAGGATCAATCGTGCCGTGAATCCCGTAACTGTCGCCAATATCAATCCAGCGTTCGCCCAGGGGATTCGTCGGATCATCGTTGGCAATCACACCATCCGGTCCATAGTAAGTCGGGTCGACCAGCTT
This sequence comes from Gimesia panareensis, assembly GCF_007748155.1. GTDB lineage: Bacteria > Planctomycetota > Planctomycetia > Planctomycetales > Planctomycetaceae > Gimesia > Gimesia panareensis. Next base: position 455,291 of record NZ_CP037421.1, on the reverse strand, counting down.
GTCTTTCACGACAAACTTTCCGGTCGGGGTGGAATGATCCTTCCCGGTGCCGATACTGTAGCGTTTCACGAAATAGCCGTGTGAATGCACCGTGAGTGTGAAGTCGCTTAAGTCGACAAACACATGAAAGGGACCTTTGATCACTTTCAGCTTCTGACCGGGACGAATGCGTTTCGGATCGATCTGGTTCAGTTTCGCCAGGTATTCCCAGGTGATCTCATACTTCTGCGCGACTTTGCGCAGTTGATCGCCGGGTTCAATTTCATAAGGCTTCATGAAATGCGGTTGCGGCGCGAAGTAAATCATCCGCGCGGTCTCTGCAATGCGTGATTTGATCACCGGATACATGTTCGGCTGCTCCCAGTAAATCTTGGAAAGCCGCTTGTGCGCTTCGATGATCTTCCGCTGCTGAATCAGTTCGTCGATCGCGATCAGGTCCGGCAACGCTTTTTTCGCTTCCTCCGCTCCGATTTCTTCTTTAAAGCTGGCATGCTTCGCGGTCTTGATCACTGGATTGCTCGCCCGCTTGATCCCTTCCGGCGGATTCAACTTTGCCGGTGCACCGGGATCAGGCACCTGCTCTGTCGGCTGCGGTAAACGCTGCATCGGCCGCGCGGCCCCTTTGAACTGCGCGGGAGGTTCGGTTTCCGTGAACAGGGGATCGACCTCCGTATCCGCCTCGACAACCGATCCGGTGATCGTACGCGTGTAAACCTTGGGCATTTCAATATCGTGTTTCCGGAACCTGCGCTGGTTGTCGTCCCCCTCGGTCAGTTCTTCTGCGGGAGGTTCCGACTGCGCGAGAATCGTGGCTTCTTCCAGCACCGGTTCTTTATACTCAGCCTCTTGCGGTGTGGTCTTTGCAGACGAAGTGTCCTGTTCGTGCAGGGCGCCCGTCGGTGCACTGCTTACCTGAAACGGCAGCAGATTGAATTTCCAGCCCACCGTGACCAGAATTCCCAGTCCGGTTACCATGATGAAACGAAAAGGAGTAATCCATCGACCCCGGCTACGGCTTCGCATCTTGTCATCATCCTTGATTCACAATACGGATACGCTTCGGTTAAAATCAGAGAGTCGGGACTATAGCAAATCGTCTCGATTAAGCCTACGGCGATTCTGGGAAAACCGGGTTGCCTCTGCCGCGACGTAAGTCATATATTAATAATTGTTTAAGATACGCTTCCCTGAGACCCGCGTTCCACAGGAATCAGCAAGAATTGATAGAACAACCCTAGGCAACATCCCGCTAATTGCATAACATTTGCAAAAACAGTTGAAACGGCACCGCGTCGGAGCCCCGGGCTCTGGCGTTGCCAGAGCCCCACCAGACGAGGTCAGCATGTCCCTGTTATTGGAAAATGTCAAAAAGAGTTACCGCGAACCGGATGGCTCGACGCTCCCCATTCTGGATATTGAACGGTTTGAACTCAAGGAAAAGGAGCAGGTCGTCCTCATCGGCGAGAGTGGCTCGGGAAAATCAACCCTGCTCAATGTCATATCCGGCATCACCGCTGCCGACAGCGGCAAAGTCACGATCGCGGGTACCGAAATCGTCTCCATGCCCGAAGTCGTCCGCGACCGCTTTCGTGCTGAACGCATCGGCTTCGTCTTCCAGACCTTCAATCTGCTCCCCGCCTTCTCGGCCCTGGAGAACGTGCTGCTGGGCATGAGCTTCTCACGGAAAAAAGCGAGCCGCGAACGGGCGAAAGAGCTGCTGGCACTCGTCGGCCTGGAACATCGACTCAATCACCGTCCCAAACAGATGTCCGTCGGAGAACAGCAGCGCGTCGCCGTGGCCCGCGCACTGGCCAATCAGCCCCGTCTGCTGCTGGCCGACGAACCGACGGCAAACGTCGATGTCGCTAACCAGGAAACCATTCTCAAACTCCTCCGCGACGCCTGCACCCAGCACCAGATCTCCATGCTGATGGTCACGCACTCACGCGAAGTCGCCAGCCAGTTTGAACGGGTCGAAACTTTGACCGATTTCAATAAAGTACACGCTCAGGTTTAATCCGCCTTGATAGTTTCCGTTTCTTATTTTCTTCTTCGCGAACCGACAACAAAGTAAATTCTCATTATGAATACACTGACTATCGCCTGGAAAAGTATCAAACAACGTCGCCTCGCCTCTGCCCTGACGGCACTCAGCGTGGCACTGGGCGTGACACTGATGATCTCTGTTCTGGTCATCAACGGGGTGATCGACAAAATGTTCAACCAGACCGCCAGCGGCTACGACCTGATCGTCGGCCCCAAAGGGAGTGCGCTGCAGCTCGTGTTGAATACGGTCTTCCGTGTCGGTGCCCCGATTGAGAATCTCCCCTACCGGTATTACGAAGAACTGAAAAAAGATCCCCGCATCGAAGAAGCCATCCCCTTCGCCATCGGCGACGTCACCGAGGAAGGCGGCTTTCCGATTGTGGGAACCATTCCCCGCTACTTCGCCCTGGAATACATTCCCGGTCGGCACTTTCGCATCAACAAGGATGGGAAATTCCTCCCCGGGACCTGGGACGCCGTCATCGGCTCAGCCGTCGCCCGGCAGAACAACTGGAAGATGGGCGACGAATTTCAACTGATCCACGGTTCCGCAGAGAGCGGCCACGTCCACGATGAAAAATTCAAAATCGTCGGCATCCTCGCACCAACGGGCACTCCCAACGATCGCACCGTCTTCGTGAACCTGCGGGGTTTTTATCAGGTCTCCGGTCACGAAAAACCGCTGGAAGAAGCCCTCCGCCGTGAAGCTGCTTTCTTCGGTGAAAAAATCGACGAAGCAAAGCTTAAGCAGATCCTCAAAGAGCACGAAGGCCACGATCATCACGATCACAGCGGCCATGATCATGGACACGACCACGGTCACGAAGTCCCCGATGCACAGAAAGAAGTCACCGCGATCCTCGTGCAGATGAAAGGGGATCGCCTGCGCGGTTTCTCGACGATCAAGTTCCAGTCCGAACTGAAGGAAGGCAATAAGGCCCAGGCCGTCAATCCGATTCAGCAGATCAGCTGGCTGATGACCAACATCGTCGGGAACGTACGCACGATGCTCATCATCCTGACCGGCCTGATCATCATCGTCTCCGGTGTGAGTATCTTCGTCAGTATTTACAACTCGATGTCCGACCGCAAACGCGAGATCGCCATCATGCGTGCCCTGGGGGCGGGACGTACGACGGTCTTCACCATCATTCTCAGTGAATCAGTACTGCTCTGCCTGGGCGGAGGCATCCTGGGCATCCTCCTCGGTCACGGACTCGTCTTCGCCGCCGCTCCGATTATCGAAGCCCGCAGCGGACTGTTGATCAACCCGTTTGCCTTCAGCTCGGTCGAACTGATCCTGCTCCCCGTCCTGGTCGTCCTCGCGTCGCTGGTCGGCTTCATCCCCGCGATGACCGCCTACCGCACCGACGTCGCCAGCACGCTCAGCGATACCTGATATCAGCAGTCAATCGAGCGACTTACGACCATCGATTAGACTTGCTGTTCTCGAACACCTTCAGACAGGCGTGGCAGGCCGTCCTCGGCCACGCTTCATCCGCTATTCACATGTCCGTCATCAGCCCTTCACGTTTCTGATGTAGGATCCTGAATCTGACGCATTCCAGTCTGACTGCCCCGCCCGGCCAGAAGACCTCATCTGCCGGGGACTGGTTTGTAAAGTCATTCTGTTCTTTGCACAAATCAGTGGCTACGCCCCTCTCCATCGCAGGTACGCTGTTTGTGATTCGCTACTTCTACCTGCGACAGGCGGTCCCCCAGACCGGGCAGCCACAGCAACTCAACCTCGAAACCCATAATCGACTGAATCCTGACACAGGCATCGTTTCATGAAATTCAATATGACCCAGGCACAACGGGACCAATGGAATCGAACCGGCTATCTGAAACTCCCCGGCTTTCTCACACCCGCCGAAACTGAGAGTCTGCAGGAGTGGGTCGAGGAAATCAGCGAATGGCCGGACAGCGATGAGCAGTGGATGCACCACTTTGAACAGACGCCCGCCGGCGTCAGACTGGCCCGCACCGAGTATCTGCTGGACTTTCATGAAGGTATCCGTACCCTGCTCACCACAGGCAAGATCCCGGAATACGCCGGCACCCTGATCGGTGAACCAGCGGTTCTCTACAAAGAAAAGATCAACTACAAGTACCCGGGCGGCGGCGGGTATGCCCCACACCAGGATGCCCCCGCCTACGAATTCATTCACAATCACATCACCTGCTCGATCGCCATCGATGCCGCCACACCGGAAAACGGCTGCCTGTTCTTCGCCCCCGGACTGCATCAGCAGGGACTCCTGCACCTGGATGAACACGGCTGCATCGAACCGGAGTTCGCGCTCACGCTCGACTGGGAACCGGTCCCCATGCAACCGGGAGACGCCCTGTTTTTCAGTTCGTATGCCCCGCACAAAAGCCCGCCCAACAAAACAGATCAACCGCGCCGCACTCTCTACCTGACCTACAACGCACTCGCAGAAGGTGACCGGCGTGAAGAATACTATGCAGATAAACGTCGTTCATTCGCCGAAATCGGACAAACCAGCGCCGAGAAACTGAAGATCAGTAAGATCGGCCATTTTAACGGAAGGCCTGCGGAGCGATCATGAAAGAAAATACGGAAATCTCGTTACACGATGTACTGTCACTCGAAAAAACTCCCGACCAGAGAGTCGATGCCCTCTTCGATCTGATGCAGGAGCACGGGCAGAGCTACTACGATGAAGCAGTCACTCAACTGGAACACGCCCTGCAGACCGCACAACTCGCCCGCAACAGCCAGGCCACGATGGAACAGATCACCGCCGCCCTGCTCCATGACATCGGCCATTTCCTGATGAACGAGCACGACGCCCAGCATGATTTCCTTTCCGAAGACTGGGAACACGAAACGGTCGGCTCCCGGCAGCTGGAACCGTTCTTCGGCAGAGCGGTCACCGAACCCATCTTTCTGCACGTCCCCGCCAAACGCTATCTCTGCACCGTCGAGCCCGATTATTTCAACGGCCTTTCACTGGCCTCCCAGCGCAGCTTCGCCCTGCAGGGTGGCCTCATGAGCGACAAAGAAGTGGAACGCTTTGAAAACAACCCGTTCCATCATACGGCTGTCCTTTTACGTCGCTGGGACGACGGCGCCAAAGTCAAAGGACTCAATGTGCCCGGCCTGGAGGACTACCGGGTCGAGATACTCAGCTGCCTCGAACATTGATGGACGGGAGACTGACGCCCCGGACAATATACGCAATTACACACCGGGGAGCTGCTTCGTCTCGACATGCATAAACGTAAGTTGTTTCATATTATTGTGTTGCAAAGCACTCGCATCTTAATTGAGAGTGACATCATTAAGATTAGAAAAAATCAACAAAAATCCCCTCGGTCCCGTATATACTGTTGGTGGATGGATGCGGGGGGTTTTCTTCCTGAAGTACGGTGTTGCTAAACACGGAAACAGGATCGCTTTACCCGGAACTTCAGGAATTTCTGACAGGTTCTGGATGATTTCAGGGATGCTCTCATCCCCCCTCCCTGATATGATAGAATTGAGTGTTTACAGCTCATTCCGAACAGTAGCGTCATGTTCAGAGTGGAAAAGCTGCGATAATAACTGGTATTCCTTGTTTGTTTCTGCTGATTTTGGAAAGGCCTTGCAAGATGTCGCAAGTTCTTGATGGATCCAATCATTCTCTGCACAATTCGTTTGATGGTCAGGATGAGTTCTCCTACAAACCCGTACCTCCCACCGCTGTCGTAGGTCTGGTACTGGGGCTGTTCTCCTTCATCGCGCTGTTCGGAGTCATCGGACTCGGGATCGCCGTGGCCGGGATCGTGGTCTCGCTGATCAGCCTGCTGAGCATCCGACGCTCGGGCGGCGAACTGGGAGGCAAGATGGTCGCGCGTTCCGGCGTGATCCTCTCCACCTTTTTCCTGATCACCGGCGTCTTTTATCAGACCTTTGTCTATGCCCACGAAGTCCCCGAAGGCTATCGCCGCATCAACTTTGCCAGCGATATCTCAGCCAAAGACTTTGTCCAGAAAGATGGCGTGACCAGCGTCAATCCGGACGTGATGAAAATTGATAAACAGAAAGTTTTCCTCAAAGGTTACATGTACCCCACACGTCAGGACAAAGATCTGCAGACCTTTGTCCTCGTGAAGGATAATCAGCAGTGCTGCTTCGGCGGCCAGCCCGATGTGAAAGATATGATCCTCGTCGAAATGCAGGGCAACAAACGCGCCGACTTTTATTCCGGACTGGTTTCAGTCGCGGGTGAATTCAAGGCGGAAGCCCCCAAGCAGGTTGGTGACTTACACCCTGTCTATCAGTTGAAGGGCACGCATTTCGAGCAGGCTCGCACCTCCTACCGCTAGACCAGACGACCACAACCCGGAGACACCCGCCTCACCACACTGGAGAATCGAACAGACGCGTTCATGAAATCGTAACAATCTTAAATGGCTCAGGTTGATCAGCAGTCTGAGCCATTATCAACTTTATCAAGAAGTTGGTGAACCACCCGATCATCAGGAGTTTGATCACGTGCAGGCCCACCAGAATCCCACCCACCATACTATTGTCAGTCTGCTGACCCTCACACTCTGCAGCCTGGCTCTCTGGGGAACCGGCTGTAATTCCTCGGAACAGACCGAATACCGTCAGTACAGCGAACAGGTCGATGCCAAATCACCCGCTGAGGAAGAAACAACCGACAACGCACCAGACCAGGTCGCCTCGGTCGAGCAGCAGCAGTCTGAACCCGCTCCTGAAACCATCACCCAGACCTCCGCAGTCAAACCGGCAAAGCCGCTGCCGACAGAAACCAGCCCCAAACCGGATGCAGCACCAGCAGAACTCAAGTCGTCCTCACAGCCAGCCACCGACGACTCTCTCCCCCTGGTCGCCCAGAGGCCCGATCCGAGCCGCCGCGCATTGACGAAAGAAGAACAACAGGCCGCGACACAGGAACCGCGGGAAGTCAAAATCCTGATCAAGAATAAATCCTTCCGCCACATTTCCCCCGGCAATGCCCTGCAGGTCAGCTACGACGACATCGACCTGCTCAAGGTTATGAATATGGAACCGGTGACCCCCGAGGCCCCCCAACTGATGCCCCAGTGGCTGAAGGATCTGGACGGCAAGCGGATCCGCATTCGCGGGTTCATGTATCCCCCTTTCCAGCAGTCAGGCAACGAATATTTCCTGCTCGCCCGGGACAACCAGATCTGCTGCTTCGGCAAGAATCCAAAAATCTACGACCTGTTCCCCGTGGTCCTCAAGGATGGCGTCACCACGGACTACATTCTCAACCGGCCGTTTGACGTGGTCGGCGTCTTCCACATCAAAGCGGAAACCATCGACGGAGAACTGGAACGGATCTACTTGATTGACGACGCCATCGTCATCGATCAATAATAAAAGAGTACTGAAACACACGAGTTCATTTTTAAACTGTTTACTACCGCCACGAGGTCTGGCTCATGAATCGTCTGACAAACTGCTTCCAAAATCGAATCCGGAATAATCGTATCGTCCTGGGATTGCTCTGCGGACTCGTCCTCTTAGCACAGGCACCGGTCGCCCAGGCCTGTCCCTTCTGTTCCGCACCTTCACTGACCCTGACCGAGCAGCTCTCGCAGTCGGACGTCGCAGTGCTCGTCCAGTGGATCGAAGCCGAAAAGGGGAACCTGGAAAAAGCGGGCAAAACCGTCTTCGAAGTCAAAGAGATCGTCCGCCAGTCAGACAAGGACAAACTCAAAGTCGGCGATAAAATCACCATCCACCGCCACCGCCCCGGCAAGAAAGGTAACCTGTTCCTGCTGCTGGGCACCAAAGGCGCCGAAGTCGACTGGGGCGACCCGATCGAAGTCACCGAAACCAGCTACCACTACGTTTCCCAGGCTCCCGCACCCGAAGAAAAGACATCCAAACGGCTGCACTACTTTCTGAAGTTCCTGGAATTCCCGGACCAGATGATCTCCAACGACGCGTATGCCGAATTCGCGAATGCCCCCTATGAAGACATCGCCACCCTCTCCAAAGACATGCCCCGCGAAAAAATCCGCAAGTGGCTCGTCGATCCGGACACCCCGGTCACCCGCATCGGCCTATATGGTCTGCTGCTGGGACTCTGCGGCCAGGGAGAAGATGTGGCCTTCATGGAAAAGAAAATCAATGAGCCCACCAAGGAATTCCGCCTGGGTATCGACGGCGTCATCTCAGGCTACCTGCTGCTCACCGGTTCGGACGGGCTCGACAAAATTGACGAAACCAAGTTCGTCCCCAAGGATGTCGCCTTCAGCGAAACCTACGCCGCCATGCAGGCCCTGCGGTTCATGTGGACCTATGGCGACGGTCGCATCAGCAAGGAACGCCTGCGGAAATCGATGCGGCTGCTCCTCGATCGCCCCGAACTGACTGACCTCGTCGTAGCAGACCTCGCCCGCTGGGATGACTGGAGCGTCATGGATCGTCTGATGGACATGTACGGCACAGAAGACTACAACATCCCCTCCATCAAACGGGCCATCGTACGTTACCTGCTTGTCGCCTCCAAAGGGAAAAACAAAAAGGGAGGCGGCCCCGATCCGGCGACCACCGAAAAGGCCAAACAACTTCTCACCAAACTCCGCGAAGAAGATCCGAAAACCGTCAAAAGTGCCGAACGCTTCTTCTTCCTGAAATAGCCTGTACCAGAGTATGACCTCCCTGCAGCGGCGCTCACCTGCGGGACACGACCGTTAATTGAAAATATTTTTACCAGAAGGAACTGGTATGACCGACCGGAATCGAATCCGACCCTGCCATGGATGGCGTGGACTGTTCTGCTGCCTGCTTGTGACTCTGCTGACGACGAAGCTCGCAGCCTGTCCGTTCTGTCCCGGGGCCTCCGTCCCGCTCACCGAAAAACTGTCGCACGCCCACACCGCCTGTCTCGTCCGCTGGCAGGAAGCGGAGACCGGCACCCTCGAGAAGCCCGGTCACACGGTTTATAAAGTCCTGCAGGTCGTCAAACAGTCACAGGGAACCCAGTACCGGCAGGGCTCTCTGATCACAGTCAACCGCTATCACTCCGGCAAACCCGGTGCCCCCTTCCTGCTCACCGGCACCCACGGTCCCAATCCCCTCTGGGAAAACCCGACCGTCATCACCCCCGCCAGCTACTCTTACGTCATGCGTGCCCCCTCGGTACAACACCCGACCACAGAGCGTCTGCGATACTTTCTACAATTCCTCGAACACAAAGATACGATCATCGCCAACGATGCCTTCTCGGAATTCGCCAATGCCCCCTTTGAAGACATCGTCCCGTTGACTCCAGAACTTCCCCGCGAAAAACTCCATCACTGGCTCAACAGCAAATCCACGCCGGCTCCTCGCCTGGGCCTCTACGGTCTCATGCTCGGGCTCTGCGGAAATGAAGACGACATCGACTTCATGGAAGAGAAGATCAGCGTCCAGGCACAGGGACTCCGCTCAGGCATCGGCGGCCTGATGTCAGGCTACCTGATGCTCACCGGCAGCGAAGGACTCGAGCATCTGGAGCTGACCAAGTTCGAGCAGAAAAACACAACACCCAACGAACTCTTCGCCGCCCGGGAAGCCGTCTCGTTCATGTGGACGTATGGCCGGGGACGATTTCGAATTCCCCCCGAACGACTCAGGCAGTCGATGCGGATGCTCCTCGATCGTCCCGAACTGGCGGATCTGGTCATTGCCGATCTGGCCCGCTGGCAGGACTGGTCCGTCATGAATCGTCTGGTCTCCCTCTATGATGCAAAAGACTATGAGTACAAAGCGATCCGCAAGGCCATCATCCGCTACCTCCTGGTCGCGTCCCGCTACTCTGACCCGTCAAACGGCGGTCCTGATGCCGTTACCGCAGCCCGGGCCCGTAAATATCTGGAGCAGATCCGCAAACGGGATCCGCAACTCGTCAAACGCACCCAGCAGTTCTATTAACGGTTGTGTCGTCTTCGCGGGCATTCCGTTTTTTCCTTCCGGCTGACTGTCAGCCAACTCGGGGATTCGCTAGAGTAACAGTACCAGTTACTGATTCCTGACACCTGTATTGAAAGAAGAAACTGAGACATGCCTCGCGTTATCTGTACAGCCAAAATGTGTGAATTCGGTCCGCACTTTGAAATCCTCCAGGCGGGTGGATTTGAGGTGGACATCGTCCCTGCCGAAGTGGATCTCCGCAAGGAACCCCACCGTGTGGTGGAACAGGTGCAGGGCTATGACGCCGTCCTGGCGGGTGCAGAAATCTATTCCCGCGAAGTCCTCCAGGAACTGCCCGACCTGAGAGTCGTCTCCCGTTACGGCGTCGGCTTCGACGCCGTCGATCTGGCAGCAGCCGACGAACTGGACATCGCCGTTACCATCACCCCCGGAGTGAATCACCATTCGGTCGCCGAGCAGGCGTTTGCCCTCTTGATGGGCGTCGCCCGCCTGACGCGCTCCCAGGATCAGGCCGTCCGCCGCGGTCAGTGGGAACGTGCCCTGACGCCCCGCGTCTGGGGCAGCACGATCGGAATCGTCGGCCTGGGTCGCATCGGCCAGGCAGTCGCTACCCGCGCCATCGGCATGGGCATGCATGTCCTCGCTTACGACCCGTTCGCCAACCAGGAGTTTGTCGATCAGCACGGGATCAAACTGGTCAGCCTCGATGAACTGCTGGCCCAGTCCGACTACGTCACCCTGCACCTCCCCGTCACTCCCGAGACCGTCGACCTGATCAACAAAGACACCCTGGCCAAAATGAAAGAGGGCTCGGTCCTGATCAATACCGCCCGCGGGGGACTCGTCGACGAAGACGCCCTGATCGCAGCCCTGGAATCGGGCCATCTGCGGGCAGCCGGGCTGGATGTCTTCAAAAAAGAACCATTGCCTGTTGAAAGTCCCCTGATCAAGCTGGACAATGTACTGTTGAGCTGCCACATCGGCGGACTGGACCGCGAATCGCACCGCGATGCCTACGCGATGGCAGCCCACAACATTGTGAAACTGTATCAGGGCGAGTGGCCTGAAGAGTGTGTGGTCAACCTGAAAAACACCACCGACTGGAAGTGGGCTCGCTGATTCCAAACTGGTACCAGCGAACTGACTCCGGTACCGCGAGAAACTGGACGATTGCATTATGACAGCCCCTCATTCCAGTTTTTTGAAAATCAGCCCCCGCATCTCCGTGCTTCCCCTGATTCACGGCAGCGGCGACTTCGCGATCGAAGTCCGCCGCGTGATGCTCAACAACGACTTTGACTGCCTCGCCGTCCCTCTGCCCGCTTCGTTCCAGTCCGACGTCGAACGGGCGATTACCTTTCTGCCCAGCATCACGGCCGTCCTGCAGGAAGAACCTTCCATCTCCGGAGCCGCTCCGTGGGAACAGGATGACGACGACGAAGACGCACAGAGAATGTACAGCTACGTCCCCATCGATCCCTGCCAGGGAGTCATCGCCGCACTCCGCATCGCGATGATGGAACGCATCGACCGGCATTTTATCGACCTGGAAACGCAGCGTTTCGAAAGCATGTCCGCCGTCCTGCCCGATCCGTATGCCCTGAAAAAAGTGCCCCTCGAAAAGTTTTCCGCAGCCGTCCTGCCTGCCCTCAACAAACTGCCGGAAGGACAGCCCCTGGATCGCTGCATCATGATGGCCCACCGGCTGCGGGAACTGGAGAAAAAATACAAATCGATCCTGCTGGTCTGCTCGCTCTCTGACTGGCCCTGGATCCACGACGCCTACTTCGATCAGCTCCCCCTGGAAGTCGAAGATGAAGAAGTCAACGAGACCTCAATCTACACCGCCGACCCCGAAACACTGTTGTTCATGCTGGGGGAACTCCCCTTCATCACGGGCCTCTATGAAGCCGCCCGCTCCGAACTGGAAGACGATGAAAACCTCTCGGTCGACGGGATCAAGGAGCTCGCGCTCACGGCCCGCGATCGCTATCAACTCGAACTCAAATCCCGGGGGCGCAAGATTACCCCCAAGCTGCTCTCGGTCTATTTTCGCTACGTCCGGAACCTGTCGCTCATCGAACGCCGCATGACACCCGATCTGTATACGCTGGTCAAAGCCGCTCAGCAGGTTGCCGGCGATCAGTATGCTATCCAGATCGCTGAGACCGCTCGCGACTACCCGTTCGTGCATCTACTCCCCTTCGAAACGATCCGCTTTGGAATCGAGCAGGCACAACTCCCCAACGGCACCACGGTCGAACTCAGCAATCGCCTGCCCGGCAATCCAATTTCCTGGCGCAGCTGCCAGCTGGTCCCCCGGCCTCCCAAACCGCAGCAGAACGAATGGGAGATGAAATGGAACCCCTTTAAACAGTGCAGCTGGCCCCCGGAAGATGTCGCTATCGAAAAGTTCCGCACCAGCGTCAGGGATCACGCGCTGAATCTGCTCGGCGTCGATCTGGCCCGCACCGAAAAATTCACGACCAGTATGAAAGACGGTCTCGATCTCCGCGAAACCCTCCGCAACTGGCACACCGGCGAGATTCACGTCAAAGTGCTGCCCCCCAGCCGCGGCCGACTCGATTGCGTGATAATGCTCTTCGATTCCCCCGCGGATCCCCGCGATTATCCTTACCGCCTCACCTGGCACGCTGAGCATCAGGACGAATCAACGCTGGCGTTCTTCGCGACGGACTATCGCCAGGAAATGGTCGGCCCGGGAATCGGACTGTCCACCTATGGCGGCGCCATGTTCCTGTTTCCGCCGCGTCCGGTCTACGACATCTGGAATGAAGTCCAGTTCGACTTTGTCGACACCCTCGAGGAACGACTGCTGGTCGCCGGCTGCCATTACAGCGAGGAATCGCATATCGCCCTGCTCAGCGAAGCCCCGCCGGGCATTGGCTGGAAGCGGCTCGCCAAACGCTACCAGAAAAAACTGATCCACGTCCCCCTGGGACGCTTCAGCCAGGAAACCATCCAGCAGCTCCGCATGTTCCACGTCCTCAACGGACAGGAAGTCCGCAGCTTCGCCGCCCATTACATCCGCAAAGCCTGATGCGTTTTCCTCTGATCAGCCGCTAACCCGTAACAGCGCAAGAGATTGTTAGCTTTTTTAAGAAATAGCCCGGTTACCAGTTTTTACTGTGTTATTTGGCTCAAAAAGGCACTAGAATACGGTTTGTCTTAATTAATATCCTGCCATCACTTTACCAGCCTATCTACGGAGAAAGAGATTATGTCCGATTCCGTCAATCGTCGTACATTTCTAGGTCAGACAGCGGCCGCAACCGCTGCCAGCATCACCGCCCCGGCGATTCTGTCTGCCGCGAACAAAGCCCCCAGTGAGAAAGTCACGATCGGCATCATGGGCATGCAGCGCGGTCTGTCACTGGCCAAAACCTTCGGTGCCCTGGACGGGGTCGAAATCAAGTACGTCTGTGACACGGACGACACTCGTGCCGCCAAAGCTGCCACCACCGTTGAAAAAGCGACCAAAAAGGCGCCGCAGGCTATCGGCGATTTCCGCAAAATCCTCGATGATAAAGACGTGGACGCCCTGATCGTCGCGGCTCCCAACCACTGGCATGCTCCCGCGACCATCCTCGGCTGTTCGGCCGGCAAGCACGTTTATGTGGAAAAGCCCTGCTGCCACAATCCCAAAGAAGGGGAAATGATGGTGGAAGCAGCTCGCAAAAACAAACGGGCCGTCCAGATGGGAAGCCAGCGCCGCAGCAGTGCCTCCATCCAGGAAGGCATCCAGCAGCTTAAAGAAGGCATCATCGGCGATGTCCATCTGGCCCGCGCTTACTACTGGAGTGCCCGCGGTTCCATCGGACACGGCAAGCCGGCCGCTGTTCCCAACTACCTCAACTACGACCTCTGGCAGGGACCGGCTCCCCGTCAGAAATACGTGGACAACCTGATCCACTACAACTGGCACTGGTTCTGGAAATATGGTAACGGCGAACTGGGGAACAACGGCGTCCATTCGCTCGACCTCTGTCGCTGGGGTCTGGATGCCGAGTATCCCACCCGCGTTGTTTCCAGCGGCGGTCGGTACTTCTATGATGACGATCAGCAGACCCCCGACACGCACGTCGTCGCTTATGAATTTGATGGCGGCAAGCAGATCACCTGGCAGGGAACCAGCTGCAACCGTCACAAGAATGATTTCGTGATCTTCTTCGGCAGCAAAGGCAACCTGATCCTCGGAACCTCCGGCGGTTACACGGTTCTTGATGCCAAAGATAAGGAAGTCAAAAAGGTCGACGGCAACCAGGGCATGAGCGAACATGCTCAGAACTTTGTGGATGCCATCCGCAACAACGAGCCGCTGAACCTGAACGCTGAAATCGCCATCGGCAACAAGAGCACCCTGCTCTGCCACCTGGGTAATATCGCCCAACGGACCGGCCGTACCCTGCAGTGCGACACTTCCAACGGTCATATCATGGATGATAAAGATGCAATGACCTTCTGGGGACGCGAATACGAGCCCGGCTGGGAACCCAAAGTCTAATCATAGACTGAAGTTAAAACAAAAAGAGGGGAGCCGGCATCCAGTCGGCTCCCCTCTTTTTTTGGCGCGCGTCTCTGCCAAACAGACACAAAAAAACCTCCGACGAATTCCGTCGAAGGTTTTTTATTGAGTCTCTTCCTGGTGTCGTTACAAGCCCCTTACAGCTTGTCTGCCAGCTTCTTCGCAGCAGATTTAACCTGGCTCGGATTCGTCATCGAACCCAGCTTCTTGGCCTCCTCAGCCAGTTCCGGCTTGCCAGCCTGTTCCAGGCTTTCCGGAATACCAAAAAAGCTGCTGTCGATCACTCCCGATTCGGCAATACCGTTCAGGGTGGTCTTTACAGCGGACAGGTCCTGGGTCGGAGGGGCTTCCTCGTTGGCAGGAGATGTTTCACCAGTTCCTCCTCCACCCTCACCACAGCCTGTAAAAATTAAACTCAGTGCGAGACAGAATGGGCCCAACTTGGACATGGTGATCAACCTTTCTATAAATCATGTAATGTGACTGATGACAGATAATGTCTGATTATACTAAAAGAAAACAGCCCGGCAACGAAGATTGCCGGGCTGTGGAATCGTTATCGCGATGCGATTTCAGAAGGCGGACTACTCGTTAATGCTCACAGCAGCACCATCGGCGATACCACCGAGCTGCTGCCACTTCAGCGTGTCGATGTTATTCGACACGAAGTGGACCGAGCCATCTGCCATCAGCACATGAGCGCCACCGGTATGACGACTGCGAGCAGCCTGAGTTGAGGCAGCATCGCCTCCGGCATGACCACCGTTCCCGGTGCTGCAGTCTGGATTTGGTGAGTTCGGAGTGTTCCAGGTATTAAACCAGCATTCATCTCCCCGCATCCAGCGTGAACCACGATGGTAATAGAAGGCAGTCGCAGAATTACAGGCAGTACCATGCGTCTGCAGGGCTGACTGTGATGGGAATGTCGTACTGTTTCCACCACTGAAGGCCACGTTACGTTTGACGTCGCCATTGATGTTAAACTGGCCGCTGTTGTTGGTTCCCACAATCCGCTCACCCATGGCAACCACGTTTGAAGTTCCATCCAGAATGTCGGAAATGCGAGTCACCAGAGAATAACGTGCAAAACCAGCCTGTGACCCAACACTCACAGCCCAACCCATGCAGGGGCCGGCTGACACGTAATAGTTCAGGTGACCTTCACCGTAGTTGGTATAACGGGGATCAGAGGGACAACGGAAGACTCCGATACCTGCATTACGGTTATTGGTGTTCGGTGCTTCTTCACAGGAATACTGGAAGTTGAACTGGTTGTAGATATTGGCCTGATCCAGGAAAGGCAGCAGCATCGCCTGCTGGCTGAAGCCGGCCCAGGGCTTGATCCCGGGAGAACTGCCATGCAGATAGGCAGACAGGGTCAATTGACCAAAACAACCATGGGCTTCATGGTAATTGTGCAGAGCCAGCCCGAACTGTTTCAGGTTGTTCTTACACTGCGAACGACGGGCTGCTTCACGCGCCTGCTGTACTGCTGGCAGCAGCAGGGCAATCAAAATAGCGATAATCGCGATCACGACGAGCAACTCAATCAGCGTGAAGGCGCGTCTCCGTTGGAGGACTCTCATCAACACTCTCCTGCAGAATAATAGTTAAAATGAGCACTTTAAATAACGATGACTGGCATCATGAGCTATCCAGACGAAACACAGCTGTCTGGTGTGCCAGCTAAAGAGAAACGGGCAGGCCGTAAGGCCAACCTGTACCGTCTATTTTATGTTTTCTTAAAGATAAAACAATCTTTCCATAATAAAGTATCGGTCAAACCGTTGTAATTCAGACAAATTTTGGCTTACTTAACGTATTTAAGATTAGGGACTTGCGTACACATTTGCCTCAGCCAACTCGTCAGTGCCCTGCAAGCGGGATCAGAACAGAATACCAACACAACTGAACATACAGACCCATGGCGACTAATTCTGTACCGGTTCCAGAATCAGGTTGACCGCACTCCGATCCAAAGCGGAGAGCGTCTGACGAATACCTGAAGGCCAGTAAATATCTAATGATTCAATACTTACGTCTTTTGGCAACCCCCAGTGCACCAGCAGGTCATTGGCGGAAAGATAACTGCCTCCCCCTTTGACTTGCCTCGTCTGGTCCCCGGCGGAAGTATGCAGTACCAGACGTGCTCCCACCGCATCCCGATTGCTTTTCGTACCAATCAAACGGACACCAACCCAGTCACCATCGGTCTCTGTCTCATTTCTGAGAATTGCAGGCGGATCATAAAAATTGGAGATCACGACATCCAGGTTCCCATCCTGATTCAGGTCCGAAACCGCCAGCCCCCTGCCGGTATGAGGTTGTCCCAGATACGAGTCAACCGGGTAATCCAGCTGCAGGAAACGTCCCTTCTGGTTTTCCAGGTAGAGGGGCTTCTGTCGAAACGGCGAATGGGTCGAATAATAGGCCACATGTCCGTTGGCCACCATCACGTCCTCATCCCCGTCCAGGTCAAAGTCCGCACACGCCGTCCCGAAGCCGACAAACAGCGTCCCGATCGAAGTCACGCCGGTATCGTTACTCACATGTAGAAACTGGGCATCACCGTCATTCCGATACAGGGCAAACGCTTCCTTCTCGTAATTCGCCACCCACAGGTCAGGCAGACCGTCCTGGTTATAATCCATGATGTCCACGCCCATACTCCCGTTGGGAGTGGCACCATCATCGACCGCAGCGCCATTGATGATACCCACCTCTTCCAGCTTCCCTTTCCCGTCATTCAGGTACAGGAAATTTTCGACGGTATCATTACACACATAGACATCCAGATCGGCATCGTTATCCAGGTCCGCCAGCAGTACTCCCAGTCCCTTTCCTTCAGGAACCAGGCCTGCCTCCTGCGTGGCATCGTAGAACGTGCCATCCCCTTTGCTGTAAAAGACCATGTCTCTCACTCCCTTGAAGGAGTGCGGGGAGCAGACATCCGGCGTGCCCACCGTCAGTTCGCATTCTGGATGATTCTGAAAAGACCAGTCCGTATACTGCGTCAGATACAGGTCCAGCAGCCCATCCCCGTTGAGATCTCCCCAGCCGGCACTCGATCCCCAGAAACAGTTGCGCAGACCTGCCTCAACAGAGACCTCTTCAAAAGTACCGTCCCCCATATTCTTCCAGAGGATCGAACCGCCATATCCGGTCACCAGCAGATCGGAAAAGCCGTCGTTGTCATAGTCACCGACCGCACACCCATTGCTGTAGAACGCCGCCAGCTCCATTCCCGCCAGCTTCGTCTGATCCTCAAACTGAAAATCGCCCGTGTGCCGCAGCAAAAGGGAGGGATACCCCTTGGTGCTTTTCTTTTCAAACGTCCCGCCTCCAGGATAAAAAATGTCCTGCTGACCGTCTCGATCATAATCAAAGATCGCAGTCCCTCCACCCAGGGTTTCCAGTATCGCCAGCTCACCCGCTTCGCGACCGTTGCGGTAAGTAAAATCCATTTTCTGTTCCGGCCACACATCCTTAAACACGGGACGCACACCGTCCGCCGTCGTCGTTTCCTGCTCACTTTTTGCTGCGTTTTCCGGATTCGACGGAACCGATTCCCTCTCGGACCTGCAACCAGCGAACAACGTCAGCAGTACCAGGGAACTCCACCAGAACCGGGCTGAAATGCTCCGCTGTTCGGGCAGAGCGGCCTGGGTTTTCGGTCTAAGCAGTAACAGGGTTGTAATCGGATTTACGTTCATGGCTGACTCGACTGGACAGGTTCCCCGGTGGGTTGAGCCTGCTCTGATGTTGCTGTAGTTGATGAGTTCTGCGGACGCGGTGCCAGTTCCCGGGCCCGCTCACGATGCAGTTTGGCCAGGCGTTCAAAACTGGGTCCGCGGGAAAGATTCCGCTCATAATAGTCCGCCAGTTCCCGATGGGCGCCCCAGTGATTGGGCTGATAGGCGAGCACGCTGTTCAGCCAGACCACTCCCTGTTCCTCCGAAACATACTCCAGATACTTCCGACCGATCTCAAACCGCAGCTCTGCATCCCCCGGATTCTCCTGTACTCGATCCAGCAGCTTGGGAATTTCTGCCAGCACTTCATTGGTCTTCTTGACGACCTGCCCGAGCTCCCGGGCTTCTTCCTTCCGCCCCAGACGACTGTAGACCAGTACCAGTGAGTTCTTGATCCCCAGGTCGAGCGGATTCGCCTCTGCAGCCGGCTCCAGCCATTTGAGGGCCGCCTCATAATTTTTATCCGCCAGTTCCAGCTTCGCCATCTCCTGCTGCGGTGCCGATAACGCGGTCGCCTTATGATCGCCCAGCGCCTGGTAGGCTTTCTGCAGAGTTTCCGGTTCCTCTTTCAGCACCTGCGCAAGCAGCGCTTTCGCTTCTGCGTTCCGGTCCAGCAGTCGCAGGCAGCGGGCCACTCCCACCTGGGCGGGCCCCGGCTGATCGGTGTTGTCTACAGCCCGATGGTAATACTCGAGCGCGGCCTCGGTTTTCTTCAGCGTCAACTGAATGCGGCCCAGGCTGTAAGCCGCCGGAGCATATCCGGGATCTTTACGCAAAGCGGTCTCATATTCCGTGCCCGCTTCCTTCCAGGCCAGATTGTGCTCATACATTTTACCCCGCATGAAATTGGGTAGCGGATCGGTCGGAAAGTCCGCTTCCCAGAGCTGCAGAATCTGCAGGGCATCATCGAACTGATAGTTCAAAATGCAGCTGTTGACATAGGTTTCGCAGATATCCTGTATGCTCCCTTCCGGCTCGATCAGGATTTTACTTAAGTGCGCCTGCAAATCGGAATTGTCACCTACCTGCGCCTTGAGCAGCCACTGTTCCTGCTGAAATGCAGGCGTTGCTCCTGCCAGCTCGAAATACTGTTTCAGCGCTGTATAAGCTCCTTCCACGTCATGGGATTTGCGCAGCGCACGCGCCTTGAGCAGTGTGGTGCGCGGGTTGTCCGCCTCAAAGCGTTCCGCAGAGGCGATCCATGCCAGCGCCTGCTCCGGTTCCCGGGCCAGCAGATTCTTTTCCGCCCGCTGCTGACAGAAATCTATCCACAGCCCCTGCCCCCAGAAAGGCACACTGACCAGGATTCCCAGCAGGACCACTCCCACGACCAGCAGACGTTTTTTCCGCGCAGATGTCGTCGTGTTTGTGTCTGTCGAATCAGTCACCTGGGATCGCAATCGAGCACCGCATCTATCGCTTCATCAAAAAATAGAGGCACCGCGCCGCCTCTGCTTCAACCGGGAACGTAATTTTAGACCGCTACCGCCTGCTTTTCTTGTCTAAAAGCGGTAATCATACACAAAAATACCAATTCTGCAGCAGGAAATAACGGCTCTTTACTCTTACGCCGACAGAGGGATCGCTGTTGGATCAACCATACTGGTAGAAACCCCTACATTTGAAAGCTGAACCATTCCAACACAAAAGATCAGTACTCTTCGGGTACCATCCTTCTCGCAGTAGCATCCGTCTGCGGCTCGCTCTACACTGACAAAGAGAACCTTCCACGGAAAACAGATCACGCGAGAATCATCCATGAGATTAGCTGCACTTTTACTGAGCCTCTGTCTGCTGCCTGCCACTGTCGCAGCTGCGGAAATCGAGCGTATCTGGCTGACCTGCAATGCCCCTCAGCCCGATCGAATCGTGGTCAACTGGCAGAGCGATCAGCCCGGCGACTCGGTCGTGCACTTTGGACTCTCACCCGAGAAACTGCAAACCATCAGTCAGCCAGGCAACACCCGCCTGCATCATGTGGAGATTCCCCTGACGAAACAGGATACGGTCTACCACTACGCCGTACAGACCGGAAACAAAAAATCCTCCCTCGCAACCTTCAAAGCCTTTCCCACCGATGTCCTGCGGATTGCCGTCGCAGCGGACTGGCAGTCTCTGCCCGATCTGTCTCACCTCCGCAAAGATAATGTCCACCTGCTGCTCACCGCCGGGGATAACATCCGCAATCTCTGGCAGGCCTGCGGCCCCGGAAATCAGGACTGCATCAAACCGTACATGCAGCTCATCGGCAAATACCCGCAACTGTTCCGCTCGACGCCGTTTATGCCGGTGCTGGGCAATCACGACCGCGAGGCACATCCCCGCGGCAAACAACCTCCGGAGTACGCTGTCTACGATGTCGACGCCACCGCGTTTCGGAGTGTCTTCGCTTTACCCGATGACGAATGGAAGTGGCACTTCGACATCCCGGAATTCGACCTGCGATTGATCGCCCTCGATTTCAATCACACGTCCGATTTCGGCACGACCTGGCAGACCTGTCACCCGTTCGATCACGATTCCGCGCAATACAGATGGTACGCACAACTCACCCGTACCAACCCCGCTCACACCGTCACGCTGTATAACGAACGCAACGCAACGATGCGTGGTAAGCTCAAAGGAGACTGGCAGAAACTCTTTCAACGAGGAACACTCTGTATCACCGGCTTCGGCTATTTCGCCGAGCGGGCCGAGGTGGACGGCTTGACCTGTTACAACACCTCGCTCAGCGGCACAGGTACCAGGTATCCGGACCCGCATTCAAAATTCCTGGCCAGCCAGGACAGCTACCTGCTGCTTACCTGTGAGCGCAAAACAGGCGCAATGACAGCCGAGCTGAAAAACCTCAACGGCGAAGTGCTCGACCGCCAGACATTCACGCAGAAAACAAGAAACTGAGTCAGAACAGCAGGGTGTGATTTCAGTCTTGTGCGTCTTCTGTAACTGACCGCGTCTGGTGGACCTGTTGTTCCAGTTCCGGTATCGGATCAGGGACTGAGAAATACATGTCCTTACGCGGTGCTTCCACTTGATTCAGCTTATACCACTGACTGGGATGCATGGAGTGAGGCAGCAGCGAACAGCCGGAAGAAACCAGCGGAACAATCACCAGCATCAGCGAGAAAAACCGTGTTGAGAGAACCTTCATCACCATATTCCATTCTGAAAGAATTCAGTTGCCACTCTCAGACTGCTTCTGAAAATCCCGCTCCGGAATGTTGTCAGGCACTGAGAAGTAAGTATCCTGCCGCGGTGCCGGCTGCCGATTCAGTTTATGCCACTGACTGGGATGAAACGCGTGCGGTATCAGATCGCATCCGGTGGCAAACAGAGACAGGCTCGGAAGAATCACGATGAGGAGTGCTTTAGAGAGTACTTTCATTGAGAGAATCCCGTTTCTGGTTAAGAAGTGACAAAGACAGACGCGCATGCCGATACAGGCGAACGCCGGGTCCGTCTTTGAAAAAGTGTGTCGTAATTTTGAATTGAAATGGTTTGAGATTTGAGAGATGAGGGGCGGATTCTAGCCCGGGGACCGCAGTCTGCCAACCCCTGTTTCACAGGCAAAATCTGCCGCTCTGCTGCTCAGGCAGGCGTTTTCTGGCTGCGGATTTCCTGCAGCTGTAAATGCAGCCGGTCAATCTGTTCATGGACCAACTCAGTTTCCGGCATAAACCGGCTGCTGGCATAGGTTTGGTACCACTCAGCGATTTTCTGATCCGGGATGCGGCGGGAAAACTGCATCAACGTCTCCCCAGGCTGCCGTACCACCTGTTTCCGTGCCAGGAGGTGATCCATCTGGATCAGCAAACGATGTAACTCCTGAATATGTAACGGATTTTCGAGAAACTCGGCACGCGCTCGCAGCTGGCCGGACACCAGTCGGATGACCCAGCGGATCAGGAACCAGAGCACCACACCACCCGCCAGCAGCAGAAGTGGCAGCTGCGCCTCCGACATGGCCAGTATCCACTGTCCCTGCTGTATCGCCATTTTGAGTCGCGAAAACTGACCCATGACGGATTCCCAGTACTGACGCGTCGATCCGGGTGTAATAAACTCCGGCTGGCCCGCAAAGGGAGTCGACTCGACGGTCACCCAGCCCCGCGTTTCATCCCAGGCTTCGACCCAGGCATGAGCGTGCCGACTGCGGGCAACCCAGTACTGGTCATACTCATTCCGTTCGCGGACGACGTAACCCGTCACATAACGACAGGGAACTCCCGCCAGCCTGAGCAACACCGCCGTCCCCGAAGCAAAATACTCACAGTGTGCTGCCGGCTTTTCCAGCAGGAAATAAGTCAGCGCGTCTTCACCATAAGGCACGGAAATTCCCAGTTCATACTCATAAGTATTCTGAAAGTACGCCTGAATCCGCTGAATTTTTGCTGCGGATGTGTCACAGCCCGCAAAAACATCCTCAGCCAGTCGTTTGACCTCCGGGTGAATCTGATCGGGTAACTGCAATAATCGCTGCAGCGCGGCATCAGGTTCGGGACGTTGTGGCAACTGGTGCCGCGGATAAAAAATCGAATACGGAAAGCCACTGGCCATCGTGCGCGACGTGAGAACCTCCTGGCTGTCAAACTGGATACTGTCGGCGAAGGCATACACCAGGGGCGTATTCAACGGCGCAAAGACATGCCCCGGATCCTGCGACCAGACCTGGTACTCAATCCAATCAGACGACTTTGCCTGACCAAGCTGAAACCAGGTACCATTATCCGGAATGCTGGCATGCACCCCGGCTGGAGGGAGCGCGATGATCGGAACATTATGCGCCCCCACCTCGGAGTGCCACTCCGAATTGAGAAACTGCACAAACGCCCGACCGCGGAAATAGCCCGGCTCATCGGTCGACTTGACACGTAACCGGATCTGGTCGGCACCTTGATCAAAATGGGGCGTCATACTTCCCAGTCGCGAAATTGTGGAGAACCCGGCACGCGAAGCCAGCCCTGCCGTTCTGGGCTCGATCAGTCGATAATACAGCTGATCCAGTTCCCGTTCGTAACGATCCATGCCGGTTGCCGTCAACCAGCCCAGCAGCCAGATCGTAGCGAAGAAACAGGCACGAATCACATAGACCGGCCAGTGAGCACGCTCGGTCTCCCGAGGCACTCGCACCGCATGTCCGATCTGAAAAAACACGCCCGTCAGCAAAGCAAAACCGAACACCAGGACCTGGTAGTAGAGCCCCTTCGTTCCATGCACGAGGATATCACCAGTCAGAATGAAAACAATGATACCCAGTAACGGAAACGAGGCTGGCAGAAACGGCTCAAAATGACTGTCGAACAACTGCCGCAACTGCACCGTGATCACAAACTGCGCCGCCGCATAAGCCAGTGGAGTCCGGATCGCCAGTCGGTCCAGCGTAAAATCATGCTGATATAACACGTATTTCACGATAAACAGCATGGCCATGATACTGGTGATCCAGAAGACCTGCCGCCGGGAAAACGAATAGCGCAACACCGGAAAATACGACAAGGCGGAGAGCAGAATGACGCTGAACGAGAAAAACAACGTTTCCGACAGTATCGAAAAGGCTGCACACTCAAGGCTCAGCATCGTAAACGCGATCGTCCGCTGCGCATTCATATCGCTTCCACCTTCCCGCGTGCAATTTGATCAGGTGTGAAATGATATGCTTCGCCGAACTCATCCGAATTGTAAGGCATCGTCGTGGGACCATCGTGAATGATGATCGTCTTCAGACTGGCTCCCGAATCCAGCACGGCCCGCGCCATCTTCTCCCGCTGTTTGTCCCAGTCCAGAAACAGACAGACGGCCGTCGAGACATTCGACAGTTCTTCAAACACCGCAGGTCCGATGGTCTCAAACGGGTCAACGGGGCAACGATCGACGCAGGAGAGAATTTCCAGCACGTTCTCAAAATGGGCCGTATGCCGACCGGCTCGAAAAACATACAACTCCGGCCCCGCTGCAAACAGGTCAATCAGGTACTCCCCCCGCGCCAGGGCATCTGCAATCGAGGCCGTCAGACTGATGCCCGCTTCCAGCACATTCATCGACTGCGCAGCCCGCGTGCCCGGCTGCGAGCGCTGCCCCAGGGCTTTCAGCTTTCTGATCAGCCAGGGATCGGGAGGCATATAAGTATCCAGAATCAACGCAATCCGGCAGTAATACTCTTCCTGGTATTCGCGGACCACCGGTTTCCCCAGTCGGGCCCAGGAGCGAAAGTCGAGTCTGCGGGCCGGTTCGCCCGGCACATATTCCCGGTTGCCCACATATTCGGGTGATTCACCCACGTTGGATGTCAGCGCAATTCCGCCCGGCTGAAATTTACTGCCCACCGGTAAATCCACGCTGGTCAGTTTATGAAAAGAGGGTAAGACCAGCAGCGATTTGCCCGGCAGTGCGGCACTCCCCGATCGGTTCAGGTGAAAGGGAAACAGCGTATGCACACCCAGTTTCGGCAGCGCATAAAAACCGCGCTGCGGAGCATCGATCGTTACAGTTACCTCGGCAGATTCACCCCGGGGCAGGTAATTCAGGGTCTCATCCCGGTCGAGCTGAGTCAGCGGTTTCTCCAGCCAGCGAAAGGCGACCGCCATGTCATACACGGGCAGCCAGCCCGTGTTCGTTACGGTAAAGTGCCCCACCGCAGGCTGACCGGCGGTCGTCTGGGCCGGAAAATCCCCCTTGAGTTCACACCGGGGCCGAAAGAACCAGGAAGCCAGACCGTCGATCAGAATCAATGCCATCAGAATGCTGAACAGGTTGTAGATCGGCACCGAGACCGAAATCGTTCCAATACCCGACAGGAAAAATCCGAACAACAGAATCTTGCCGGGATAGGTCACCCGGTAATACCAGTAGTGCTTGTGCATCCGCACCAGCAGCAGCCGGTTGGCAAAGGAATCTTTCTTGCGAATCGTAGGTGAATAAGGATCGTATTCCGAAACGTGCATGACTGATTCTACATTTCCTGTCTGCAGGATCAGGAAACGACTGCCTCCCGCTCCTGCAAAGGAATACCCTTAAATAACCATTCCCCTAGTTGGGAACCTTCACCTTGCTGACTATATCGGATACCACATCCATTTTGGTAATGCTGCTGTATTTGGCTTTCGAAGTTAAGATCAGGCGATGCGCCAGCACATACTCCGCCATCTGCTGCACATCGTCCGGCAGCACATAGCTTCTGGATTTCAGATAGGCAATCGCCTGGGAGGCACGAAACAGCATCAGCGAACCACGCGGACTGACTCCCAGCTTCAGCCGGGGATCATTACGCGTCGCCTGCACCAGGTCGATCATATAGCGGGCCACGCTCTGATCCACGTGCACGGTTTTCACCTGCTCCTGCATCTGCACCACTTCTTCGTGATTCAACACCCGCTCCAGATGATCGACCGGATGCTCCGTCGACTGGGCAAACAGAATTTCCATTTCGTTTTCCGGATCCGGATAACCCAGCTGCAGATGAATCAGGAACCGGTCCAGCTGCGCTTCCGGCAATGGATAGGTTCCATGAAAATCGACCGGATTCTGCGTCGCCAGCACAAAGAACGGGGAAGGCAGCTCATACCGCACCCCTTCAATCGTGGCCTGCGATTCGCTCATCGCTTCCAGCAGCGCGGACTGAGTACGGGGAGACGCCCGGTTAATTTCATCGGCCAGCAGAATATTGCAGAAGATCGGCCCCTGCCGAAAATGGAACGTGCCGTCCACGGGATTATAAATCGAAGAACCCAGAATATCCGTCGGCAGCAGGTCGGGGGTGAACTGCACACGATTGAACGGTACATCGAGCGAACGTGCCAGCGCTTTGGCCAGCGTCGTCTTGCCGGTACCGGGCACATCCTCCATCAGTACCGAACCGTTAGACAGCAATGCGACCATCATCATGTCGATGCTCTCTGATTTCCCTCGGATCACGCCGCTCAGGTTGTCTCTTAACAGGCTTAGCTTCTGAACGTATTTTTCGCTCTGTTCCGGCAGCGTGGACTGTGCCATACGACTTTCTCAATCATCAATAGAGTTTGATCGGGGACATGCAGAATTCAACGGAGACATCGAAAGTTGATGCGATCTCACAGACTCGGGTGATACTTGAATTATAGCAGATCAGAGGAAAATGAAAGGACTACATATCAATAATTCCCAACCAGTTCGGTCAAATTTGAATTTTTCATGAACCCCGTCACGAACAATTACAATACAGGATGTCGCGCCTCCCTGCCGGCCCGAACTTCAAACCATTATTTCTCCGGTCGCCAGGGCTCCGGCCCCCCCGGTTTCGCCTGCAAAAACTTCGCATCGGTTTCCTTGTACCACTGATGCAACCGTTGCCGCATCTGATTCACGCGTTCCGGTTCCTGCGCCGCCAGATCCTGCTTCTCACCCAGATCGGCTTTCAGATTGTAAAGCTGCACCCGACCATCTTCAAAACGCTCGATCAGTTTCCAGTCTCCCATGCGTATCGCCGCGCCGGGAATCCCCCCCTGGTTCGAATAATGCGGGTAATGCCAGTAGAGCGCTTCGCGATGCAAGGGCTCCTCCCCCTGCAGGAATGGCTTCAGACTCACACCATCCAGGTGCTGCTCCGGCTTCGGAGGCAACCCCGCCAGATCCAGAATCGTGGGATAGAAATCGGTGGTAATGACCGGTTCATCACAGGTACTCCCCGGTTTCGCACCACCGGGCCAGCGAATCAGAAAGACTTCGCGGATGCCCCCTTCATACAACCAGCCCTTGCCGCCCCGCAAAGGCAAATTCGAAGTCGGCAAACCTTCCGAGGTGCTCAGCCCCCCGTTATCGGCCGTCAGCATCACCACGGTGTTGTCCGCCACTCCCGACGCTTCCAGCTGTTTCAATACTTTCCCCACGGCCCGGTCCATCGACTCCACCATCGCCGCATAGACCGCATGCTTCTGCAGAATCCGCACTTTCCGCTTCTCTTTCACGGGAAAGACCTGCTCTTCTTCGGCAAATTCAACCTGCCCTTCCAGGCCCAGTCGTTTCGCCTTCTCCTTGTATTTTGTCACCAGTGCATTCGGTCCCATCAACGGTGTGTGCACCGAATAGAAAGCGAGATAGGCAAAGAACGGCTGCTCCTTGTGCGCATCGATAAACTTCGCCGTCTCCGTCGCCAGGCGATCGGGCAGATGCTCTCCGTCCGGTCCGTCTTCCAGTCGGGGATTCCCATACGGTGAGAAATAGCGTTTGCCCCCGTAAGGACCGCCGCGCGACCAGCCCCCTTTGTTGATGTCAAAACCCTGTTTCTCCGGCCAGAATTCTTCACTCGGTCCCAAGTGCCACTTCCCTGCGAAGAACGTGGAGTACCCGTGTTCTTTGAGTGCCTCCGCAATCGTCACTTCACTTAAAGGCATCTGGTCGTTCAGAGGTGCCGGCAGAAATTTACCGGCCCGCTTCCCGGAAAAGAAATTCGTTGCATCCACGCGCGTCGGGTATTTCCCGGTCATGATGCTGTACCGCGTCGGGCTGCAGACCGGGTTCGCTGCATAGCCGTTCGTGAACCGCATCCCGGATTTCGCCAGTCCATTGATGTGGGGCGTTTCGTAAAACGTATCCGGGTTGTTACAGCCGACATCCATGTAGCCCAGATCGTCGACGAGGATGAAGACGAAGTTGAGCGGTTTGGATTTCTCAGCGGCCTCCAGTCGCAGGCCGGATAGAGCCGGTATAATCAGGGTCAGCAGCAGCAGGGAGCGCGTCATCAGTCTCATGCAGGTTCACCTCGGATGTTTCGGTTTCAGCTGTTTTCGATTCCGTATTGTTTCAGTTTCTTACTCAGAGTGGTCCGATGCAAGCCCAGACAGCGGGCTGCCGGCGCACATTGTCCATGAAATTTCTCCAGAGCCACCTCCATCACCGGCGGTTCCACCAGGGTGAGCAGCTTCTCATAAATCCCGGCAGCCGCTTCCGGATCGCTCAACTGCTGTTCTGCCCACTGCTTCAACAGCATGTGGAGTTCCGCATCCGAGCCAGCCTGAGTTTCATCCAGCCCCAGAAACGACTGTGATACCGGCGCGGGCAGATCTTCGGGGAGAATCGTCCCTCCCCGGGCACGCAGCGCTGCATGTTCGATCGCATTCCGCAATTCGCGCACGTTCCCGTACCACGGACGCCGTTCCAGTTCCGCAATCGCTTCCGGCGTTAGCCGATGCTGCATCCCCGTCTGTCGATCCACAAACCGCTCCAAAAAGAATTCAGCCAGCAGCCGGATGTCTCCTACCCGCTTCCGCAGCGGCGGGATATCAATCTGAAACGTACACAGCCGGAAGTAGAGATCGTGGCGGAACTTGCCCTGTTTGATCAACGATTCCAGGTTTCGATGCGAGGCGGCAATCACGCGGAAATTCGTCTTCACCCGCTGCGTCGAACCGACGGGCAGCACTTCGCCTTCTTCCAGCGCACGCAGCAGCTTGATCTGGATCGACATGGGAATGTCAGCCACTTCGTCCAGGAACAGCGTGCCACCATTCGCCTGCTCCAGGAAGCCGGTCCGCGCTGATTCAGCACCCGTAAACGCCCCCGGCACATGTCCGAACAGCTCGCTCTCCGCCAGGCTCTCGCTGAGCGAAGCAATATTCACCGCCACAAACGGTCCGGACGCACGATCGCTGAAGCGGTGAATCGCCTGCGCTGCCAGTTCCTTGCCCGTGCCACTCTCACCGGTAAGCAGCACGCTCGCATCGGAAGCCGCTACCAGCGCAATCGACTTGAACACATTCTGCATCTCGGGCGTCGATCCCACCAGACCTTCCACCTGCCGCGGCGCGCCCGGCTGCATTTCCTCACGTCCTGATTCCCTGACCGCTTTCTCCAGCACCTGCTCCATCTGCGTCAGATCGAACGGTTTGACGATGTAATCAAACGCACCGTTGCGCACCGCCTCGACGGCGGTCTGCAGATCGCCATAAGCGGTAATCACGATCACCGGCAGCGGACCGATCCGTTCGTGCAGCCCCTGCATCGCCGCCAGCCCGCTCATCCCCGGCAGACGCACATCCATCACCACCACATCAGGGCGTTCTTTCTCCGCCAGACTCAGCGCCTGCTCGGCCGTCGAAGCCATCAGCACCTCATGGCCCAGACTCTCGCCCAGCTGGCTCAGTCCCCAGCAGATCGATTCTTCATCATCAACGATCAGTAGTTTCGACACACGCTTTCTCCACCTGCACCAGAGGTAACTCGACGATGAAACAGGTCCGCTCGCCGCGGCGCTCCCAGCGGATCTCGCCGCCGTGATTCTGCACAATCTCTCTGGCTACAAATAAACCCAGGCCGGTCCCGTCACGCTTGGCGGTCACCAGCGGTTCAAACATCTTATTTACGATCGACGACTCCGGTCCGGGGCCCGTATCCACGACTTCCAAAGTAACAGACTCCGCCCCCGTTGGAAACAACCTGACACTCACCTCACCTGTGATTCCCTGTTCTTCCTGCACCGAGACAGCCGCTTCAATCGCATTCAGTGCCAGATTGGAAATCAACTGTTCCAGCGATTCCGCGTCTCCCTGCATCGTCAGAGATTCAGCATCCGTTTCGTTCTTCAATTCAATGCCCACATGCCGCGCCGTCGGCTCCACCAGACTGATCACCCGCGCCACCAGCTCATTCAGACAGACCGGCTCAAAACTGGAGAAGTGCCCCCCTTTGTTCTCCAGAAAACTCTGCAGATATTGTTCGATCATGCACAACTGCCGATTCGCGACCTGCAGCGTCTCGTCTTCCTGATTTTCAGGCGATTTCCTCAGATACAGGTCCAGCGCAATCCGGCACCCGGTCACCGCATTCCGCAACTGGTGGGCAATCGCCCCCCGCAACTGCCCCAGCGTTTTCAACCGCTCACTCCGTTTGATTTCATCTTCGTAATCCCCCAGCAGTTCCGCCATCTGATTGATCGACGTACTCAGGTCGCGAATCTCGTCATCTCGTTCAGGCAGAACCATCGGCTGAAAATCACCGCGGGCAATCTGTACGACTTTATGATCCAGACGCTGCAGTGGTCGTGTCACTCGGGCAGCAATCACGGTTGCCAGGATCGCCACCACGATCAGCGCCAGGCTGCCCGCAATCAGCGAGGGATAGACAGCATTGGCAATCGCCTCGCGATACTGTCGGACCGGAAAATAGATATGCAGGTAACGCACCCCCTCACCCGGCATTCGTGGTTGCAGCTGGACCACCGAATGAAAAAAAGGGGCATCCCCGGCCTGGATCACATCCGAACTCTGTAACTCATCCCAGGTCGGCGGCGATCCCTGCACGGGGGCAGGTGAGAAATCAGGTCGGGTGGAAGACAGAACATTCCCTTCGCCTCCCACCAGGACAAAATCAGCTCCCGACAACCCTTTCGTCTGGTTCAAAACAGCAACCGTCAGGGGGAATGTCGCATCATTCAGCGTGTGGGCAATCTGTCGAAACTGATCGCGCACCTGCAACTTGATCTGATTCGTCGCCAGCCAGGCATGCAGCAACGTCACTCCCACAATCGCGCAGACCATAATGCCGACCATCGGAATTAATATCTGGTACCGTAACGGCCAGCGCATAGGGATGTACTTTCCTGGAGGTGAATGAAATCAGTTGCCGGAGCTTCCTTCCATTTTAGAAGAAACTGGCCCCATAAAATACTTTGAAACAGAACACGTCAGTGGTTTTTCCGAACCCGGCAACTAAAAATCTCCCTGTGCAATCAACCTGACCCCTGGGGCGTGTCGATTAAATCGACCCTGCTGTCGCCTCAATCGACGGCCCTTTGGATTCCTACCACTCTGATCAGTCTCAAAGTACCGCTTTTTCAACAACACCAATGAAAATAAAGACTTTGGTATATTCTTTGCCTGCAGGTCATCCATAGTATTGATCCTCTGTACCCGCCAGCAAAGTAAGCAGGAAACATGTTGAAAATGCGTACCCGTCGTGGATTCACTCTCATCGAACTCCTGGTGGTGATTGCCATCATCGCCATTCTGATTGCGCTCCTGTTACCCGCCGTCCAGCAGGCCCGCGAAGCCGCTCGCCGCACCCAGTGTAAGAATCACCTTAAGCAACTGGGACTCGCGATACACAATTACGCCAGCAGCTATCGCTATCTGCCCCCCGGCGCGAGTGTGGATCTCTCAGTTTCTTCCACAGGCAATAATGGTTCCTGGGGCGTCCATGGCCGTATTCTCCCCATGCTCGAACAGGGGAATCTCTATGCGAATGTCGATCTCTCCACCGCCTGGGACTTCCAGACCGCCATCGATGGACTGAAAATCCCCGTCTTTGCCTGCCCCAGCGATCCCAACAGCGACAAGGTCCGCGATCCGGGAGGCGGAAAAGTCAAACTCTATCCCACCAACTATGGTTTCAACTACGGCACCTGGTTCGTCTTTAACCCCACCAACGGTAACGGCGGTAACGGCGCATTCTTTCCGAATGCCAGTCTGACGATGGCCAGCTTCACTGATGGAACGAGTAATACACTCCTGGCTGCTGAAGTCAAAGGCTGGCAGCCTTACACCAGAAACGGGGGACCCTCGACGACCACCATTCCCGGCACCGCTTCCGCTGCCGCTACCATCGTCGCCTCGGGAAGCCAGTTTAAAACCAATACCGGACATACCGAATGGCCCGATGGTCGTGTGCACCATACCGGCTTTACCGTGACCCTGAACCCCAACACTTATGTTCCCTACACCAGTGGAAGCACCGAATACAACGCCGACTTTAACTCCTGGCAGGAAGGGAAGAACGGCAGCGCCGGTTCACCCACTTACGCGATCATCACCGCCCGCAGTTTTCATACGGGGGTCGTCAACGCGGTTCTCGTCGATGGTTCGGTTCGGACGATCAGTGAAAATATCTCTCTGGACATCTGGAGAGCCCTGGGAACGCGCAACAACGGCGAAGTCGTCGGTGAATTCTAAACGACATTCGCTGGACCCCCACTTCCTTTTTCCCGGGGGCTCCTGTTAAGATGGTGAAAGCATCATCAATCTTTCCCGCACCCGAGAGAAAAAACAGGAACAGCAATGAGAGTCCCTCAACGAACCAACTGGCTGCGCGTCTCCACCCTGATCTGCCTGGTCGCCTCTGCAGCAGTCCTGCAGGCCGCCGATCAACCGATCACCGATTTCACCACCGACTCCAAAGACAAAACCCACTGGTTTGATGTCAAAAACCTCGACGTCGAAGGCAAAGGCTGGACCGAAACGGAAAGCTTTTATGATCGACTCCCCCAAAAAGCCAAAGGCGTTGTCCGGCCACCGGTCTGGTCGCTCTCCAAACACTCCGCCGGCATCGCCGTCCGCTTCGTGACTGATGCGACCACGATCAAGGCGAAATGGACCCTGACCTCCCCCTCGCTGGCCATGAATCACATGGCAGCCACCGGCGTCAGTGGCCTGGACCTCTACGTCAAAACCGAATCCGGCAAATGGCGCTGGCTGGCCGTCGGAAAACCGTCCAAACAGACCACGACCGCCACACTGATCTCGGGCATCATCCCCGGCAAACGGGAATACATGCTCTACCTCCCCCTGTATAACGGCGTCAAATCGGTCGAGATCGGCATCCCCGAATCCAGTCAGCTCTGGAAAGCACCACCCCGCGAACCGGGCAAAGACAAACCGCTCGTCTTCTGGGGCACTTCGATTACTCAGGGAGGCTGTGCTTCCCGCACCGGCATGGTGCACACCGCGATCCTCGGACGCAGACTCAATCGCCCGGTCATCAACCTCGGCTTCTCCGGAAATGGCCGCATGGAACCGGAAGTCGCCAAACTCATCGCCGAACTCGATGCCAGCGTCTTCATCATGGACTGCCTCCCCAACGTCCAGGCATCGACGATCAAAAAAGAGACCGTCCCACTCGTCAAAACCCTGCGGGCCGCTCATCCTGATACGCCGATCCTCCTGGTCGAAGACCGGACCTACTCTAACGCGTATCTCAAACCGAGCAGCCAGGAACGCCACCGCACCAGCCGCGAGGCCCTCAAAGCAGGCTACGAACAGTTGAAAAAAGAGGGCGTGAAACACCTCTACTACCTGGAAGGAGAAAAGCTGCTCGGCGACGACAGTGAAGACACCGTCGACAGTTCCCACCCGACTGACCTGGGCTTCTTCCGGCAGGCGGATGCTTTTGAAGAAGTGCTCCGACCGATTCTGGAACAGCAGGAGCAGGCGAAATAATGCCGGCCCGCTGCTGCAGTCTCCTGTTTCTCACACTGCTTCTGTCGTGTGGGAAACAGGAATCGTCCGTGCCTCCCTCTGCCACCTTGACAGCAGAGAGCCGCCACGCAGAATTTGAAACGGAGATCAAAACCTTCTGCGGCCACTGCCATCTCTGCCCGGACCCAGATGTGTTGACCCAGGATGCCTGGCGGATGCAGATTCCCCGTGAATACGTGCACTATGAGCAGTCGACTGAGAAAAACCTGCGCGTCCCGCCGATGCCCGAAGTCATCCGCTACTTCGTTGACCACGCTCCCACGAAACATCAGCTGCCCGCACAAATCGCT
This sequence comes from Gimesia panareensis, assembly GCF_007748155.1. Taxonomy (GTDB): domain Bacteria; phylum Planctomycetota; class Planctomycetia; order Planctomycetales; family Planctomycetaceae; genus Gimesia; species Gimesia panareensis. The sequence continues at coordinate 421,515 of NZ_CP037421.1, read as the reverse complement.
GACGTACCATCCGGCCCCGTCCATTTCGAAAGACAGTCGTTCCCCCGTCAGGCAGACGATCCCCTGCCCGGCGTAACCAATCTGAACTGGGTGTCTGGCAATAAGTTGCCAGGCGAACTGCTGCTGACCGATCTGGATTCGGGACGTGCTGGCAGAATTCGTTTCTCCGCCAGCCAGCCTGAATTCGAATCACTGGCGAAACTGCATCACCCGGCGCACATCGAACGCGTCGATCTCAACGGGGACCAGCACGACGATTACCTGATCGCCGACCTGGGCAGCTTCGGACCGGAAGACCATGATCGCGGCACCGTCGAAGCCCTGCTCTTCGATCCGCAATCAAACAGCTATCAGCAACAAACGCTCCAGGCGGGACTGGGCCGGGTCGCTGACGCCAAAGCAGCCGACTTCGATGCCGACGGCGATCTCGATCTGATTGTCGCGGAATTCGGCTGGCACAAAACCGGTCGCCTGCTCTACCTGGAAAATGTCTCAAAGTCAAAAGCGGATCTACAGTATCAGCTCCGCGTCCTCGATCCCCGTCACGGCGCCAGTCATGTGCTGATCACAGACTGGAACCAGGATGGGCTCCCCGATTTCGTCACCCTCTTCTCACAGGAACACGAAATCATCGTCGCGTTTCTGAATGAGGGCCAGGGGCGTTTCCGCACCGAAACCATCTATCAGGCCCCCGATCCCGCCTACGGCTCGTCCTGTATCGAGCTGGTCGACCTCGATCAGGATGGGGATCTGGATTTGCTCTATACCAACGGCGACACGATGGACAGCTTCGAACTTCGCCCCAGTCACTCCGTACAGTGGCTGGAAAACCGGGGCCGCTTCCCTTTTGAGCATCATCGCCTCGCCCCGCTCACCGGAGCCTACGGCGTCACACATGGCGACTTCGACAACGACGGGGATATCGACCTCGCCGCCTGCACCATGACCTGGAACTACGACCAGCGCCGCAACACAATCGTCTGGTACGAACAGACCGCCCCGGGCCAGTTCACGGCACACCCGCTCGATTACTCTTACGGACAACACCCGGTCCTCACTGCAGGAGACTTTGATGGCGACGGCAACCTCGATCTGGCCGTCGGAAACTTCGAAGCCCGCGCAGTCGAACAGGTCGATCAGAGCGAATGGTTTTCCCTCTGGTGGAACAAGGGATCTGCGAAATCGAAACAGCCGGCTAAAAAATAGTCTCCAGAAGACTTACGAAACCTCGATCACCTGGCAGACACTTTCGATAAACATATCGGGCGGATAAGTCGCTTCACCTTCCGGCTCCATCCGGAGCGCACGCCAGTCGCGGCACAGCTCGATCAATTCGTAGTCGGAAGGCTCTCGCTCAAATTCCTGTAAATCCTGCAGCATCTGCTCTTTGATCTGTCGAACCGCTTCGAGTCCCTCGGGATCCTGGTGCCAGTCCCCGAGTGCCCCAAAGTAGTCGAACGTTACGTCAATCATTCCAATCAATGCGTCAACGGTCATCCATGTGCCTCAGAGAAAGCAAACGAGTTCATTGATTTCGAGCGCACTCTGACCTCATGCTATCTGTCACGGCTGGCGGCAGCAAGTTTTTTCTGACTGCGGGCATCATCCGTGAAACCGATCGGCACTGCGGCGAACGCATTATTTCTCAGACGACAATAAGTCCGTCACCTTCTTCTCAGCATCGACCGAGAACACGGTCTTCGCATGCGGGTCTGCCACCAGGATATTCTTCCCCTGCAGCGCAATCCCAACAGGATTGATAAACGGTTTCCCGGAGACCCACTTTTCGGTCTTCCCATCCGGCGTGACTTTCCAGAGCGCCTTCTCGTAACCATCACTGACCACCGCGGTCCCATCGTCGAGCACGACCACATCGTGAGGAAAATTGAACGGTCGGCCTTTGACCACCACACTCACTTTCCCATCCGGCGTCACTTTCAGCAACTGGTCTGCGGTCCCGGAAACAACCCACAGGTTCTGCGCCTGATCCAGCGCCAGACCGCGGGGGGCACTGACTTCCGCAAACAGTGTCGGCTTCCCACCAGCGGCAGGCACTTTCCAGATCCGGTGCAGTTCCAAATCGGACACCAGCAGATCCCCTGCTTTGGTCACGACCACATCCATGGGAATCCCGATGCCCCCATTCGTCAAAGGGGTTGGCTTCGCCCCCGCTTTTTCAAAGCGATAAACTTCACGGGTTGCGGAATCACCTGCAATCACCCGCCCCTGGTCATCCAGGGTCACACAGCGAACTGCGTTCAACGGTGTGCGAAAGACCTTCGAACCTTTGAAGAATGGACTGAGTTTTCCGTCCTGCACGCTCCAGATGCCAGGCAGCTTTCGATCAGCCACATAGACGGGACCTTTCTCCGCAGCGACAACAGAAACCGGGTACAGCATCTCCGCAGCACGAGTGGCGCTGGTCGAAGCCAGTAACAACAGCAAAACGGAACACGTCTGAACGAAAATCTGCATCGTGTGTGAATACCTGATGGAATTAGGAATGAAAAAGTCAATCCGTATCTTAGCGAACCTCGTGGGCAAATGCACTCATGAAATCATCAGGGACGCTGTATGTGTTTCCAGAACGCCGCGCTGCTCTGTCGACGCGTGTGATACTGCTCCCGATCCGACTGTAAGACCGCATCCGACGGATACTCCTCGGTCGGATAAGGGTAGCTCTGCATCTCCCGGAACGGCAATGGTTCCACCGACTGCCCCAGGATCGTATGCAGGTTCGCATCCTTGTCCCAGCCCACGTTGTACAGAATGAAGTCACGCTTCCACCCCGGACGCACTGGTTCCGCAGGCACCTGGAAACGCAGTCGCATTTCATCACCGGCCCCCAGGATCACCAGCCGGTTATCGGCTTGTTCTACCAGTGGCTTCACATCCCCGTAGCGGGTGAAGCCCCCCTGCATCGGCGGCCACTGAATCTGCCGAGACAGACTCTGATAGTCATAGCGTTCCGGCCCGTTCCCCGAATGGATGATCGGCGTTGAAAAACCACGGAACTGTAAGTCTGCTGTTTCCAGAGGACAGACACGCGTCATCAACTCAGCCGGGCTTTCGTCGAGAGTAAAAAAGACCCGGTCCCAGTAAAACTCCATATTGGTTTCAATCCGCACGCGATAATCATCCGCCAGAAACTGGTCGGCCAGATCCACGACAATCGTTTTCGTCTTCCCGCCCGGGAAACCCATGAAGGGCTGAATCGTCTTCCAGTCCCCCTTCCCATCCGGCACCGACAGTGAAGGTGGACGCGGCGAGGGCAGCGCGGGATTTTCCGACAGTGCCAGATTGATGCCCGTATCCGTCGGATAGAGCCAGCCCGTCAGAAACAGCTTGATCCGTGGTGCTTTCGCTTTCCGTACTGCCTCGGTATTCAGGTCCAGTTCCAGTACATGGTCTTCCACCAGCCCCTGACGATATTTTTCGTCGAACGTCTTCGCATACACGTCATCGACTTCTTTGATCTCCGAAAGCACATCACGTCCGCGCTGGTTCACAGCTGCGACAGGAGTCTGCGGGTTCTGCACCGTATGGATCTTGAATTCCGCCAGATCGGGCGGCCCCACCTTTTCATTTGAGAAAATGTCGATCTCCTCGGGATGGTCCACCGCCGTCAGCTGTACCGTATCCAGATAACCGGCTTCCCACAGCTCTTCCGTCACCCGCAGTTCATAATAACCGTCTTTCGCTTTCAGCTGATCGCCGTCGATCCTGAGGTACTCCCAGTTGCGACTCGGCGCGACGATCCCTTTGCCAAACTGCAGCCCGATCGGAGCTGCCCACAGCAGGTCCGTGTAAAACGTGAATTGTTCCCCGTCCCACGTATAGAGATAGGGGCACGATCCCATCAGCGTCTGCTTTTCATAAATCCGCTGGTCGGTTTTCGCGTTGATGATATTCACGGGAATTCCATTGGTCCACAACACGCGCAGCGCTTCTGCGACCGTCTGTTTTCCCAGACCAAAATGCGTCGACTGCCCCGCCACAATCTGCGGCTGATAAATTGCACCGCTGCGGAGCTCGATCAAACTGCCGATGCCGTAATGATTCACCCGACCGCTGGCCGACTTGACTTCCCCTTTGACCTGTTCCGCGCGGAGTGACACGTCGATCCAGTGATAATCATTCCCCTGGTTCTGCCAGAGAAGCACCTTGTCACCACCAACCATAATCACATCCAGGCTGCCATCCTGATTCAGATCCGCCAGCCGGAACCGCTGAATTGGTTTCGAGTTTGTTAGCACCTGATCGGCGACAAAAGCGGTCTGCTCAGTTCTGTGCTGTGCACTTCCCAGCAGAACCCACAGCTGTTTCGAACTCAGCGTCACCACATCCAACACGCCGTCATTATTCAGATCTCCTGTCTGTAAAACGTCGTGTTGCCCTTCAACCGGCTCCGTTCCCTGCATGGGCGTTACTGACGCAATCTGCATGCGTCCCGGTTCCGGCAACCGGGTTTCCGCCAGCTGCAGTTTTTTCTCCTGTACGCCAACCAGGTCCCAGGAACCATTCCGGTCAAAGTCGGTCAACACGCATTCTTCAAACTGGTTGACAGCTGACTTCGGATCATCCTCGTCAAACGTTCGCCAGCGAAAGCGACCGTGCCGCAGATTTTCCAGGTAACCCGCCTGCCTGGAGATCCTGCTGCAGAGAATCAGATCCAGATCGACATCGCGGTCCCAGTCGACGCGAACAATCGACGTCGCCGCCAGATCCGCGGGCGGCAGCTGGGAATTCGCACTGATCTCCTGAAACGACAGATTCCCCCGGTTCGACCAGAGCGACAACCCCTTCTCAGTGGATGCAACCAGATCCAGATCGCCGTCATGATCCAGGTCTGAAAAATTGATCGCCAGCACATCGCGCAATGCATCCAGCGAATCAACCTGCGGCTTAAGAACCAGCTGCCGCGTTCCCTGTTTCGCATCCGCCCGATTCTCCAGCACAAGCATGCCGGACTTCCCTGCCAGCACCAGATCGAGGTCGGCATCCCGGGCAGGCGAAATGGGAGCGATCGTAGGCGGCTCCTCTTTTTTCTCAGCAGCAGGCTGCGGAGTCAGTTGCTGCACGTCCGCATCCAGATCAACCGCGTCAATCTCACTAAAGTCCCCTTCCACCGGGGCAGATACTATCGCTTCCCAGTGCCCCTCTTGATTCTGCCGGAAGACCTGCACCTGTTTCGCGGTCAGCAGAATCAGATCGGGTTTGCCGTCCAGGTCGAAGTCCGCAACCTGCAGATCTTTGATGTCAGCAGGAGCTTCCCCAGCGAATTCGAGCGGTTCGGGCTCAGCGAACTTCACCGATAACGGTTTCTCCTGGTCAGGCCACTCGACCGCCGCATAAAAGGCCGGAGGAAAATCAGGGATCACAAACTCCAGCGGGTTCTGTTCGACACGGCGGCGATCGCTTTTGACCAGGTCTTCCGCGATCAACACATTTCTGAGTATGCGGGCATTGCGGGTCACCAGATTCCACTTCTGATCCTGGATCGCCTGCAGGGAGGTCTCGATCAGCTGATTCAAATCCAGCCGTGTATGATCCTTCACACTCTCTACCAGGGGCGCTGCCAGCTGTTTCACCTGTGCGAAGACCGCTTGTGCCTGTTCCGATTTCTGGTCCGCAGCGACCTGCAGATAATCGATCGTCAGAAACAGGTTATCCGGCTGCAGTTCCCAGGCCCGCTTCAACGACGTATTGGCCTGTTCCTGCCGCTCGGGTTTCGCACTCTGCTTCTGTAACTGTGACAGCTCAAACCAGATCGCCGCCGACTCGGGACTTTTTTCCAGCGCCTGTTTGAACGCCGCCTCTGCCTCCGACTCATTTCCCAGAGCCTGTTGAATGCGGGCTGAAAGGACATAGCTCGTGCTCGCTTCGGGAGCAATCCGGATCAGCTGCGCCACAGTCGCCAGTGACTGGTCTGCCAGTTTCTTCCCTGCCTGCTGATCAGCCAGTTTTTCAGGAGTGAGCTGCAGCAGACGACAGATGGTCAGATTCTGAACGCCGATCACTTCGTCCGGCAGTTCTTCCGTCAGCCGCTCGAGCAGCGGATCACTCTCAGCGTACCGTTCGTTTTCCAGATAGGCGACGCCTTCATTTTTCAGCCGCAGCAGTTTCTGCGCCTCGTCATAGGAAATCGGTCCCTTACCAGCCGGACCGGCGTCTGGTTGCAGCGTCAGAAACAGAGCCAGCACCCCCACAAACAGAATCACAGCTGCAACAATCAGGTAATGATGAGTGGGCCGGGTAGACATGCAACAGACCTTTGATGGAATTCCTGCGGATAACGCTCCTGCCCCAAGGATACACTTCTGCTATCTGAATACCAGTCTGTCTCGCTCGACTTTCTGTTTCGCATGCGCAAAAAAAGCGAGCTGCCATCCCATTGACGGCAACTCGCTTTTGATTTTTCGGGTAATACCCGGGCTGTTAACCAAACAGTTCCCGTACGGGCTCTCCCATATCGGTGATCGGCACAGGCCGGTCGCCGGAGTAAAGTTCTTCGGAAGGATCGATGCCCAGCGAGGCATAAATCGTCGCGTGCAGATCGGGTACGGAAACCGGACGGGAGACGATTTCTTCACCCAGCTCGTTGGTCTCGCCGATGGTCTTGCCGTTCTGCAGACCACCGCCGGCCAGCGTGACGCTGAAGGCTTTCGACTGGTGACCGCGACCTCCGCCGGAATCGAAACGGGCCGGACGACCGAATTCCGAAGCGACGACAATCAGAGTTTTGTCAAGCAGCTTGTGCTGTTCGAGGTCCAGCACCAGGGCTGACAGTGCGGAATCGAGTTCCTTGATCAACAGGTGCTGATTCAACTGACCGTCATTGTGGGTATCCCAACCGGTCCCGTTCACGAAGTTCAGGTTGTGTGAGACTTCGATGAACCGTACGCCGGACTGAATCAGGCGACGTGAGAGCAGACACCGCTGACCGAATTCACCACCGTATGAATTCCGCAGGTCGCTCTTTTCACTGTCCAGCTGGAAGACCTTCATGAACTCAGGTCCTGACAGACGCAGTGCTTCCGCCACGGATTCGTCATAGTCCTGAATCGTCTGTCCGCCGAAACTCTTCTGACGGTAATCGGCCCGCATTTTCTTCAGCAACCGTTCGCGACGATCCTGGCGTCCCTGGTTCACGCGAGAAGAACGGGTGAAACCACTCGGACCGGCGTTGGTGTCGGTCAGGTAAACATAACCGGCCTTGCTGCCCAAAAAGCCGGGACCACGGGTCACGTTGGGATAACCGATCAGCACGTAAGCAGGTGCAAAATCGCTGACGGCACCACGCTGGTGAGCCACGACGGAACCGACAGACGGGTAAGTAATCGTCCCGGTGGTCGGGCGTCCGGTGTGCATGCGATTGGTCGCGGCGGCGTGCTCGTCGATCACTTCATGATGTACGCTGCGTACGATGTTGAACCGGTCCAGAATTGGAGCACACTTGGAAAGATGCTCACAGACCTGGGTTCCCGGAATCGCGGTCGAAATCGGATCGTAATAGGAACCCGCTTTCTTGGCCTTCGGATCCCCTTTGCGTTTGGGGTCCCAGGTATCGATGTGGCAGGAACCTCCGCCCAGCCAGATCATGATGCAGTGCTCCGCCTTGCCTTTCGGCATCGGTCGCTTTTTGGCGCCATGCGGTTTTGTGCCATGTTTTTCCGAGGCGAGCAACTGCTGCCAGGAAGTTCCCAGCGCCGAAGCCGCCAGGCCGGTGGCGGAAGCCTGTCGTAAGAAATCGCGACGTGTAGACTGAAATTCGTTCATGATTCACTCTTTATTGAAAAGATCAAAGCGTGTTATTCGTTTATCGTTCCATTCAGTAAATATCGTTAAGGCACGAAGATAAATTCCGGAGAATTCAACATGGACCAGAGCATGTCTTCGTAGCGGTTCCGCCAGTCGTCGTTCAGGCGTTTCGTCGGTGGATCACCCTGTTTGACAGCGGCCTCGAGCTCCACCTTGATTTCATTGGCCCGCGGACTCAAATGGTTGGACCAGCCCACCAGGTTCCGGGGCAGACGCTCCCGACTGACAATTTCCGCACCCCGATTCACCCGCTCCGCATAACCGGGCTGGAGCAGCTCGGTAAACAGCTTGAGCTCTGCCGGCGTCGGTTCACGCGTCAGTGCTTTCAAAAATGACTCTTTGATCAACGCCTCCAGGGGCTGATCCTGCAGTGCGAGTTCCGTGAAGGCGCTGTCATCCGACAGACGGGTGAACCGTTGCCCCAGCACTCCGTTCGCCAGAATCGCCGGCTGCAGCGCTGTTGAAGTATATTCACGAGTCGTCAGGGGACTCTGTCGGGTATCCCGCCAGCCGAACGTTTTCATCAGCGTGATGAAAGGCTGACCGAAGGGAAGTGCCAGACTGGGCCGGTCCCGTTCATTGGAAGGAGAAGTGAACTGCCACGCCCGACGCGGCGTTCCCAGGTCGAGTGAGCTATGGTAGTCGCGCGATCCATCAATATCGATACACATCCGGCCGGCGTCCAGCGGTTTGCCACAGATTGCAAACAGCGAGTCCACAATCTGCTCGGCTTCCATCCGACGCAGAACCGGCGAGGAAAAGTTAAAGGTCGTATCGAACAGCCCCTGCACTTTGGTGATATCCGTTGAGGCTTCCCGCTGGTACAGATCCGATTCGAATACCAGACGGGACAGGTACTTCAGGTCATAACCGTGGATCACAAACTGCTGAGACAGGTATTTCAGCAGTTCCGGATGCGAAGGCTCCTGGCCGTCCCAGTCGTCAACCGGCTCGACCAGCCCGTGTCCCATGTACCGCTTCCAGACCCGGTTCACAATCACATTTGCAAACCGCTCGTTTTGAGGCGAAGTCATAATCGCCGCCAGCTGTTCGCGGGTATCTTTATCAGACCGCAGGTAGTTCGCGGGGAACTTGCCCGGCTTGACCAGTTCTTCAAAGGTCCATTTCGGCGTCACATTTTCGCCCGGCAGCAGAGTGACCGAGACCAGCATCGAATTCGACTTGGGATCGAAACCCGGAATCGAACTGGTTTTCGGCACGCCCTGCGGAGACCGCTTGAGCATCGCCGCCAGGCTGAACAGGTCACGCTGTTTGAAATCGTGGAATGGGGCATCGTGACAACGGGCACACTTCATATTCAGCCCCAGGAACGCCTGGCCAATAATGTGCGCCTTGGCTGCCATCGGGGCATCGTTCTGCGAAGCCATTTCGAAACCGGCGGGACCGCCGAAATATTTGCTGCCTTCCATCATCACCAGTTCGGTCAGGAAACGATCGAAGGGTTTGTTGTCATAGAACGACTCGTGGATCCACCAGCGGAATGGTCCGGTGTTATTCAACGTCGGGTTCACAATGTTGGGGTTTTCCGCCAGCACGTCCTGCCAGTAACCCACCCAGTTGTCCGCCCAGCCCGGATCATTGAGCAGGCGCTCAATCGCAAAGCTCCGGCGGGCTTCCGGTTTCTGTGCCAGGTATTCTTTTACCAGGGCAGGTGCAGGCACGGTCCCCGTTGTATCCAGAGACAGCCGACGCAGGAACGCCAGATCACTCAGTGGCGCGGACTGCTTTGCTTTTTCTTTCGACAGACGTCGGTTAATGAAGTGGTCGACGGCGTTATTGGCACGCAGGCCTTTCGAGGCGGCGGGCACCTTGACCTGGGGCTGTTTGAGGACTTCCTCTTTCGCCAGCTTATGCCGCCAGGCCCAGTACTGATCTTCTTCCTGTGACGCTTCGCGACGACGCTCTGCATTCACAGCAATCATGTCGTAGCGATACTGACGTTCGAACGGCAACCATTCCACATCGGTCAGCATTACGACCTGATCGGAGGGAGTCAGCAGTTGGAAGTCTTTACCGGGATCGCCAATGAAGACCGCGGTTTCCCCAAAGTCGGGACGATGGCGGGAACCACCGACGATCATTTCGAACCGCACGCGATGCGGCTTGCCGTCTCCCGTATATTCAACCACCTTTTCATGATCGCCGCGATGCAGCGGACGGATATTAGGCGACAGGCTCAGATCGACGTCGAAGACTTTACCGTGGGCACTGCCGGAAATGTTATGGAAGGGGGTTTCCAGTACCAGCTCGTCGTCGATATACAACCGCGAACCGTTACGGGCTCGCACCAGAATCCGCTTTTTCCCTTTGGGGAGTGTCATCTTGGACATCGCCCGCACCAGGAACGGATCGGGCCGGTCGACTTTGACACCTTTGGCTGAGTAGCGGTTGGGGATTTCAATCAGCGTGAAGTGCGGCTGGGTAAAGGTTTCCGCAAAGCGCGGCGGACGGAAGCTCCAGGATTTCTTATTGGGAATTCCTTCGTAGATATCCACCTGCACCCGGTCGCTCGGAATGGCGGTCCAGTCGATGCGGGGCTTGGGAGCCACGTATTTGAAGTGCGCCTTGATTTCTTTCTCCGGAATGACCTTGCGATACACGGCGAGTTCGTCCATCAGGCCATCAAATGAACTGCGGGCTGAACCTCCCATGGAGGAACCGATCCAGACTTCGTCATTATCGACGACAGGTGCGTACGTGGTATCGCCGCCCATGTCCCATTTACCGGAAATCGACTGACCGTCGACGTATGCTTTCAGGCTCTTCTTTTTTCCGAAGGTATAAGTCACCGCAACGTGATGCCAGTTGTGGGCGCTGATGCCGGAACCAGTGGAAGTCCAGCGATGATAGTTCGGCTTCACATCTTTTTTATCAGGCTTCCCACGAAACAGAAAACTGATTTCCGAACCGGTCACCCGCAATCCGTAGTTCTGGTTGTCCCGGGCAACGCCTTTCCGGTTCGTACGGCCTTTGCCGATAATGTAATAATGACGACCGGAGTCGGTAGAATTCAGATTCACCCAGGCTTCGATCGTGATCTCATCGCCGGCGGTGAAATCCAGCGGGCTCTTCTCGCCCGGATCGACCACTTTCAGAAAACCATCACCGGCTTTGAACTGAGCGGCTTTGTTTTTGTGATCGAATAAAGGAAATTCAGAAGGACGGGGGCCGGCTGCTGTTTTAGGTGCCTGACCACTGACCAGTGCCTGGAATGGCTTCTCCTGCTTTTTGTCAGCAGAAGCGCTGGTATAACCTTCCGGCGTGGATTCTTCGAAATCCCAGTAGAGCGTTGGCTGATGGGAAAGAATCAGCTCGCGGTAGCTGGTCGGTTTGGGTTTGGCAGTTTTGTCTTTTTCAGCGTCAGCGGCGCTCGCAAACAGTGGCAGGGCGAGCGAAAGACTCAGCAGGCACAGGGAACGCTTAACGTATGCCAGGTGGTTCATAGCGGGCAATTCCAGAAAATCAGGTTCTCAGTCGAGACGTCACAGCAGGCGAGTTTTGTCAGAATCCGGCCCCGACAAACATACTGTACACAAGAATGTCACAATGTCGTAAATCGTGATCTACCCTAATATACCGGACTCGTCATTGATCTCACGCTAAATTATACACCGATTGTCCAATTTGTGAAATTTTAGAGAGAATCCCCCTTACTTTCAGGAGATTCACGTCTTCGGGACACAGGTACACTGCCCACTTCAGCCAGCAGACAGACCGGGCTCAATTCTAAGGCAGGAAAATAAACTCGGGGGAATTCAACAATGTCCAGAGCATGTCTTCGTAACGGTTACGCCAGTCATCGCCCAGGCGTCTGGTCGGCGGATCTCCTTTTTTGACCGCTGCCTCCAGTTCCACCTTCACGACATTCGCCTCTGGGCTCACATGGTTTGACCAGCTCACCAGATTCCGTGGCAAACGTTCGCGTTTGACGATGTCCGCATCGGCATTCACTCGTTCCGCATAACCGGGCTGCAGTAACTCGGTAAAGAGGGCCAGTTCGCCTGCCGTCGGTTCACGCGTCAGCGTTTTCATGACAGTCGCTCTGACCAGTTCTTCCACAGGCTGATCCTGCAGGGCGAGTTCGGTAAAATCACTATCATCGGACAGTCGGGTAAATCGCTGCCCCAGGATACCATTGGCGAGGATCGCCGGCTGCAGAGCCGTCGAAGCATATTCGCGATCTGTCACGGGGCTCTGTCGGGTATCCCGCCAGCCGAATGTTTTCATCAGCGTGATGAAAGGCTGACCGAAGGGAAGTGCCAGACTGGGGCGGTCCCGTTCATTGGAAGGAGAAGTGAACTGCCACGCCCGACGCGGCGTTCCCAGATCGAGCGAGTTGTGATAATCGCGGGCACCGTCGATGTCGATGCACATCGGACCGGCATCCAGTGGCTTGCCACAGATCACAAACAGCGAGTCCACAATCTGCTCGGCCTCCATGCGACGCAGTACCGGCGAGGAAAAGTTGTAGGTGGTATCGAGCAGTGCCTGGACAGTGGTAATGTCCGTTGAGGCTTCCCGCTGATAGAGATCCGATTCAAAAATCAGTCGCGCCAGATACTTCAGGTCATAACCGTGGAGCACAAACTGCTGCGACAGGTACTTCAGCAGTTCCGGATGCGAAGGCGCCTGACCGTCCCAGTCGTCGACCGGTTCCACCAGACCATGCCCCAGGTACCGTTTCCAGACCCGGTTCACAATCACGTTCGCGAACCGTTCGTTCTGAGACGAAGTCATAATCGCTGCCAGTTGCTCGCGAGTATCTTTATCAGACCGCAGGTATTTTTCTGGAAACTTGCCCGGCTTGACCAGTTCTTCAAAGGTCCATTTCGGCGTCACCTTTTCGCCCGGCAACAGAGTGACCGAGACCAGCATCGAATTCGACTTGGGATCGAAGCCCGGAATCGAACTGGTTTTCGGCACCCCCTGCGAAGACCGCTTGAGCATCGCCGCCAGGCTGAACAGGTCGCGCTGTTTGAAATCATGGAACGGCGCGTCGTGACAACGGGCGCACTTCATATTTAGACCCAGGAAGGCCTGGCCGATGATGTGCGCCTTGGCTGCCATCGGGGCATCATTCTGAGAAGCCATTTCGAAGCCCGCGGGACCGCCGAAGTACTTACTCCCTTCCATCATCACCAGTTCGGTCAGAAAACGATCGAAGGGTTTGTTGTCGTAGAACGACTCGTGAATCCACCAGCGAAACGGTCCCGTGTTATTCAACGTCGGATTCAGGATATTCGGATTCTCCGCCAGCACGTCCTGCCAGTAGCCGACCCAGTGATCGGCCCAGCCCGGATCATTGAGCAGGCGTTCGATCGCAAAGCTCCGACGGGACTCGGGTTTTTGTGCCAGGTATTCCTTCACCAAAGCAGGCGTGGGAACGGTCCCCGTGGTATCCAGTGACAGCCGACGCAGAAACGCCAGATCGTTCAGCGGCGCGGACTGCTGCGCGTTTTCTTTCACCAGGCGTCGGTTAATGAAGTGGTCGACCGCGTTGTTCGCCCGCAGTCCTTTCGAAGCAGCGGGCACCTTAACCTGGGGCTGTTTCAGAACTTCCTCTTTTGCCAGCTTGTGACGCCAGTCCCAGTACTGATCCTCTTTCTTTGAAGCTTCGCGGCGGCGGCTGGCATTGACTGCGATCTGGTCGTAGCGGTACTTCCGCTCAAAGGCCAGCCAGTCCTCATCCGTCAGCATCACCACCTGATCGGAGGGGGTCAGCAGCTGGAAGTCTTGACCGGGATCGCCGATGAAGACCGCGGTTTCGCCAAAGTCGGGTCGATGGCGGGAACCGCCGACGATCATCTCGAACCGCACGCGATGCGGCTTGCCGTCTCCCGTATATTCGATCACCCGTTCCTGATCGCCCCGATGCAGCGGGCGGATATGGGGCGAAAGGCTCAAGTCGACGTCATAGACCTTGTCGTGCCCGCTGTTCGTGATACTGTGAAACCCGGTTTCCGCAACCAGTTTGTCGTCGATATACAGTCGCGCTGCATTACGGGCCCGCACCAGAATGCGTTTCTTCCCCTCAGGCAGGACCATGTTGGACATCGCCCGCACCAGGAACGGATCAGGGCGATCGATTTTGACGCCTTTGGCCGAATAGCGATTCGGAATTTCAATCAGTGCGAAGTGTGGTTGAGTAAACGTTTCTGCAAAGCGCGGCGGACGGAACTGCCACGACTTTTGATTGGGAATCCCCTCATACACGTCTACCTGCACCCGGTCACTGGGAACCGCGGCCCAGTCGATCTTCACCTCGGGAGCGACATATTTGAAGTGTGAGGTAATCTGTTTCGCAGAAAGAACCTTGCGATAGACGGCCAGCTCATCCATGAAACCATCGAACGAACTGTAAAGCGAGCCCCCCATCGAAGAACCGATCCAGACTTCATCGTTATCCACCACAGGCGGCCGCTCAGTATCGCCGCCCACATCCCACTTACCTTTCACAGGCTGACCATTGACGTAAGCTTGTAAACTCTTCTTTTTACTGAAGGTATAAGTCAACGCCACGTGGTGCCAGCTCTGGGCGCTGATGCCGGCCCCGGTTGAGGTCCAGCGATGATAGGTCGGCTTGTCCCCTTTCTTTTCTGGCTGCGTACAAAACAGAAAACTGATTTCCGAGCCAGTCAGCCGCAGACTGTAATTCTGATTGTCCCGCGCGACTCCCTTCCGGTTCGTACGGCCCTTCCCAATAATATAGAAGAAGCGTCCCGCTTTGATCGTATGCGGATTCACCCAGGCTTCCAGCGTCATCCCATCGCCGGCAGCGAAGTCCAGCGGGCTGTTTTCACCCGGATCGACCACGCGCAGAAAACCGTCACCCGCCTTGAATTGGGCCGACTTGTTGTTCTTGTCGAACAACGGGAATTCAGCAGGACGAGGACCGGCTGCAGTCTGGGGAGCCTTCCCCTTGACGACTGCCTGGAACGGCTTCCCCTGCTGTTTGTCAGCAGCAACGCTGGTATATCCTTCCGGCGAGGACGCTTCAAAGTCCCAGTAGAGCGTCGGCTGATCTGCGAGAATCAGCTCCCGATAGCTGGCGGGGCCGGGTGAGTCGCTTTTTTCTTTCTGAGCGAACGACGGACTCGCAGACAGAGGTAGAGCGAGTGAGAGACTCAACAGGCACAGGGAGCGCTTAACAAATGCCAGATGGTTCATAGCGGGCAATTCCAGATTTTCAGGTTCTCGATTTGAGAAGTCACCATGTCGTAAATCGTGATCTGGTCTAATATACCGGTACCCCCGCTGATCTTATGCGAAAATCTGCATGGGTGGACCAATTTGTGAAATTTTTGCGGGAAAGCCCCTCATTTTGTGAGATTTCCGGTGATCTGGTATATTAATGCAGAAAAACAGAGAATCATGCCGTTACCGTAAGAATTGACCCCAAAGGCCCACCGACTTGAAGCCTGAAGAGACGGAAAATTTTGTTCAACTGCTCACAGCGCATCAGAGCAAACTATACGCCTATATCCGTTCTCTGCTACCCGATTCGCAGGCGGTTCAAGACGTTTTGCAGGAGACCAACCTGGTCCTCTGGCGACGTTCTGAGGAATTCGAGCCGGGAACCAATTTTGTCGCCTGGGCCTGCAAAGTCGCTTACTTTCAGGTACTGGCCTATTATCGCGATAACAAACGGGATTCCATGGTGTTTAATGTCGAGCTGGTATCAATGCTGGCAAAACAGAATGAAGAGAAACTGGCTGGTTCCAAGGACCTGCAGCGGGTGCTCTCCAGCTGTCTGGCCAAGCTGCCGGAACAAAGTCGCCGCCTGATTCAGCAGCGGTATGCTGCCGGCGGATCAGTCCAGGCCATCGCCGAGGAACAGGGCCGCTCCGTGGGCGCTGTCTCCCAGATGCTGTACCGGATTCGCCAACTTTTACAAGAGTGCGTTCAGAAATCACTTGCCAGCGAGCAGGGGGAATAGTTTGTCATGAATCAAAATCCACATCAACCTGATGAGAATCGAAAAGACCCGGAAGAAATCATCTCCGCCTTCCTCGACGGTCTCCTCACCGACGAAGAAAGCCAGGATTTTCTGAAACGTCTCGAATCCGATGACGCAGCCCGCGCGCTCTACCTGGAGATGATGAATATCGATTCTCTGTTGCAGTGGGAACAGGGACAGACCGAACCGCTGCCCGAGGAACTGTGCACTCCCGAGACCATCGCACAGACTGAACCCGCCCGGGATCCGCAAGCAGCCTCGGCTCACAAACAACTGACATTCACCCGCTACGCACTCGCAGCCACGCTGGCAGTCTGCCTGTTCCTGACCACACTGCTGGTCATGGAAAGCCAGCCCGCTCAGGCCATCGCGCGGATCGACTCCAGCGACGGTGTGCCCGCCGCCATGATCATTGAAGAACACAATACCGTCTGGGAACGGACCGAATGGACGCAGGATGTGAGCAAACCGCTGGTCCCCGGCTGGCTCAAACTGAAATCGGGACGCGCCCTGATCGACTTCCTGGGAGGCACCACGATTGCCCTGCAGGGCCCCGCCGAACTGGGACTCAACTCAGACAGCCGCGCTTATCTCAAATCGGGACGACTGGCAGTCGTGGGAACGTCGCGTAAGCATGACTTTACCCTGACCACTGCCGACCTGACGATCCTTTCTCAATCCGCCAACTTCGGACTGGCGATCAACCCGGACAACCAGACGGAACTGCACGTCTTTGAAGGAAGCGTCGAGGTCTCACAGTCGCAGTCCCGCCCCGATGAAGATATATCTCAGGAACAGGTCCCTGACAAACCGCTGCTGGTGAAAGCCGGCGAAGCGATTGTGTTCGACAGTCAGGGTCAGTTGCAGGAGCGACTCCTGGCTGATCAGAGTGCCTTCCCGACCCGCAGCCAGTTCTCCGTCGCTGATCCGCCCGGCGATATCCCAGCGATTGATTTTGCGTCGGCTGAAATCCTGCCCTACAGTTTTCAGGACGGCCAGTACGAACTCCCTACTGACTACCAGCTGATTGAAAACGGCAAAGGCATCCGCCTGTGGGGGAACGCCTGGAAGAGCGTGGAAGTGAACCAGGAAATCACCCCCAACACGGTGATCGAGTTCGACTTCCGCTCCTCGCATGAAGGGCAGATCCACGGCTTCGGCTTTGACGCCGACCGGAAGTACGACAAACAGAATCATACGTTCCAGATTTACGGCTACGAAGCCTGGTCCCACATCGGGCAGCAGTTCAATACGTATTCGGGAACCGGCTGGAAACGATTCCGAATCCGCGTCGGCCGCTATCTGACCGGGAAATACCGTTACCTGCACTTCATTGCCGATGAAGATGTGATTGCCCGGGCCGAGAGCCAGTTCCGTAACGTACGGATTTATGAAGCACCGACGCAGAAATAAATCGTGCTCGCTGTCTCAGCTGAGATAGTTTAGTGACCAATTTCCGGTTGAGGATTCGGCAGCTCCGCTTCGGGGGGTGGCTCTGCATCGCGGAGTCCGCCCAATATCAGGAAGGTCGCTGCGAACAACAGGTAGCCGACGCCGATTCCCGTCGCGCGGAAGGTGAGAGCCTTACTGTTCACATCAGTAAACGCCAGCCGAAAGTGGATGTCGTTCCCCACAATTTCATAGGCGTTCGTCAGCCCCAGAAATGCGAACAGGGCCGCGATCACTGACCAGACCGCTGCCGAGCGATATTTGCCATCGATCAGGCAGGCACAGATCGCTGCCAGGATCATACAGGTAAAAATGAAGCCTCGCTCCATCACGACCAGCCCGTGGATCAGAAAGCCGTTGACCTCGGTAAACAGATTCGCGGATAGAATCTCCTGCAGCGTCTTGCCCCCACCGACAATCAATGTCCCCTGCATCACCGTCATCCCCCAGGCAGCGATCGCTGGAAACAGACCGAGGGCCACCGCGGGTGCGTGACGTGACGGTGAAGCATTAAACGCCTGAGCCGTGATCACCATTCCGATCCAGAGTACAATCGCGATCCCGGCTTCCAGTGGAATGATGTTGCTGATCACGCCCGTCGTCCCTGTCAGACAGATCAACATGAAAAAGATTCCGTTCAGCGTCGAATAACCGGCCCGCGATCCCATCTCTTTCCAGCCGGGATGACCAATATAAATCGTTGTCGGAAAACAGCTGCCCAACAGTGAAGCCACAATCGTCCCGGCACCATTGGCCAGCATCGAGGGCTTGGCGGGATAGCTGTCACCAGCTGCTTCTGCAGATTCGATGTTCTGCATACTGCCGATGACATTAAACAGGCCCATCGGAAAAATCACCGACATGTAACCTACCCATTCACTCGGCTGTTTCAGCAGTTCCCAGAGGGCACCGCCGGCAAAGTGCGGCGGATACCAGCCCCACTGACCCCAGGCGGTTTTGATGGCCTCGGTACTCATGGGAGCTCCTTCCATCATACCGGGAATCACTTCGGGCAGTACCCAGGCGCAGATTGTGCCCACAATGATCGCCAGCAATCCGCCCGGTATGCGAAAAGGAAGTTTTGCCTGTGAAAACAGCGTCAACAGCACGACAGCGGCCGGCAGCATTGCAATCATCGGACGCTGGTAGATTTTCAGCGCGAACGTCATCGAGATAAATCCGATCGCGATTCCCGCCAGAGTCGAAAGCAGTGCCGCCCGGGGCGTCAGCCGGCGGACCCGGTCCGCCACAAAGGCCCCCAGAAATTCAATCACGCCGCTCCCGAAGCAGGCCAGCAGTCCCATCTGCCAGGCTGCTTCCGCACTGTTGGTCCGCTGGTACACGGGCACCATCACAAAGAAAATATAGACCAGCAGTGAGGGTGTGTTGATCCCGTATGGCAGAGCACAGACATCGCTGCGGTTCTCTTTTTTCGCCAGCTGATGCGCCTGCCAGGCATAAAAGATATTTCCCACCAGGATACTCAAGGCGGCGCCGGGCAGAATGTATTGCAGTAGAATATCCGAATCAGCACTGATCCCACACAGCCCGCACAGTGCCACAATCAGCAGCAGCTGGACCAGGTTGTCGATCATCAATGCGAAAAAACCATCCAGATCGCGTCGTACGAAGAGGGGGTAATGGTTTTGCGTCATATCAACTGAGCAGTTCCTTGATTTCATCCTGAGTAAAAGGATTCTTCAGTCGCGCGCCCAGCTGCGAGACAATGCGGGCGGCTGCGTGTGAGGCCAGGTGCCCGGACTGGTGCCAGGTCAGACCGTTGGTAATGCCGTACAGAATGCCGGCCGCATACATGTCGCCGGCACCGGTGGTATCGATAGCGTCTGTCTCGACTCCTTCAATGGGAATCACTTTGCCTTCGTGCATTAGAATCGAACCGTCGCCTCCCAATGTCAGTGCCAGGTTGGGAACGTGATGATGAATCACGTGGGCACAGTCGACGGCATCGTGTTTGCCGGTCAGACTGCGGGCTTCTTCCAGATTGCAGAACAGCAGATCGACGGGACCTTCAATCAGCTCCTGAAACTCGTCCCGGAACAGGTTGATCAGGAACGGATCAGAAACGGTAAAGGCCACCTTCACGTTATGCTTCTTGGCCAGCTCGATCGCATGGTAAGCGGCTTTTTTCTGTGTCTCACCTGTGAAGAGGTAGCCTTCGACATACACATATTTGGACTGCTTGATATGTTCTTCGTGGATGTCCTCGGGGCTGAGCGTCGCAGAGACCCCCAGATTGGTGAGCATGGTCCGCTGTGCGTCATCAGTAATGAGAATCACACAGGTTCCGGTCTGTCCTTCCGCAGCAGGAGGGACTTCGATGGTGACCCCCAGTTTTCGCATGTCCGCCAGATCAAATTCGCCCAGCATGTCGCTACCCACTTTTGCCGCGTAGGCAGCTTTGCCGCCAAAATCAGCGATGCCCAGGATGGTGTTCGCTGCAGACCCCCCGGCACACTGCGACAGCGGTGCGCCATCCAGTTCGCCCAGCACTTTCTGCTGAGCCTCTTCATCGACCAGGGTCATAATCCCTTTGGCATAACCCAGTTTTTCCAGTGTCGCATCGGATACCCGTGCTTGAATATCAACGAGAGCGTTACCCACACCATAAACGTCGTACTGCATGTCGAACCTTGAATCTATGGGATCCCTGTGCGGATCCTGGCCTGATTTAGTGAGAGAATTGAGTCGCACAGAGCTGCTTTTCAACAGACCAGATCATAACCAAAGCGCGTTTCAATGGGAAACCACCCAGACTTATCATCCAGTCAGTTTGAAAAAAGCCGTCAGGTCACTACTATATACTCCAGAAACCATGACGATTTCCCGTTCGAGGCAGTAGAACTGCTGGCAGATCTCGTTTCTGATCCGGATTCGCTCAGAATCTGACAGACCATCAAACAGACTCAATGACCGCATCAGATTTTGTAAGGATGCTATTAGTATGACCAACTCCTCCTCTTCGTATGACCTGCTGTACTCACTGCCACCCATTGGAGGGAATCCCTCGACGCGGGGCCAGCAGACCAATCCGGGAAGTTTTGCCAATCCGCCACAGATCGCCCCGGGCGTCAAAGGCGCCCTGACCTTCTCCTCACCTGATACACCGGGTATGCCGGACGCCTCCGACAAAACCGCCTGGGACTTCATGCCCGCCGGCTGGGAACTCAAACCGGGATTCGAAGAAAATTACGAAACTGCCGACGCCTGGACGCCCCCGGCCGACTTCCTGCCGGTCACCCAGCTCGAATTCGCCCGTTGCGGCACCATCACTCCCGAAATGGAACGGGTTGCCGAACGCGAACCGCATCTGACCGCAGAACAGATCCGCGATGAAGTTGCCGCCGGCCGGATGATCATTCCCGCCAACAAGGTGCACCTGGGTTACCAGCTCGATCCCATGGCCATCGGTCGTGCCTCCAAAACCAAGGTCAACGCCAACATGGGTGCATCACCGGTTTCCTCAGGCACAGACGAAGAAATCGAAAAACTGAAATGGGCTCAGCAATGGGGCGCCGACACGGTCATGGACCTCTCCACCGGCGGCGATATTGACGGCTGTCGCCAGGCCATCATCCAGAACAGCAGCGTGCCCATTGGAACCGTGCCGATTTATTCCATGATCATCGCCCGTCGACTGGAAGACCTGGATCACGCCAGCATCCTGCAGATGCTCCAGCACCAGGCCAAACAGGGGGTCGACTACTTCACCATCCACGCCGGCGTCCTGCGGGAACACCTCGAATTCGTAGCCCAGCGTCTGATCGGCATCGTCAGCCGCGGCGGATCGCTGCTGGCCAAGTGGATGATCCACAATCAAAAACAGAACCCGATGTACGATCTCTGGGATGACATCTGCGACATCATGCGGGAATACGACGTCAGCTTCTCCATCGGCGACGGCCTGCGACCTGGTGGCCTGGCCGACGGAACCGACCGGGCACAGCTGGCAGAACTCTGCGTGCTGGGCGAACTGACCGAACGTGCCTGGAAAAAAGGCGTGCAGGTCATGATTGAAGGTCCCGGCCACATTTCGTTCGACCAGATCGAATTCAACATGAAGGTCCAGCGAAAGCTCTGTCATGGTGCTCCGTTCTACGTTCTGGGGCCCCTGGTAACAGACATTTTCCCCGGTTACGACCACATCACCAGCTGCATCGGTGCGACCGCCGCCGGATATCACGGTGCCAGCATGCTCTGCTACGTGACTCCCAAGGAACACCTTGGTCTGCCCAAGAAAGACGACGTCAAACAGGGCTGCATCGCCTACAAGATCGCCGCCCACGCAGCGGATGTCGCCCTGGGTATTCCCGGCACCCGTAACCGGGACGATGAACTGACCGAAGCCCGGGCTGCCCTTAACTGGGAAAAGCATTTCGAACTCAGCTTCGACCCGGACACCGCCCGGGCCCTGCACGACGAAGACCTCGACGTCGACACCGACTTCTGTGCGATGTGCGGACACGACTGGTGCAGCGTGCGGATCTCCAAGGAAATCCAGGAGTTTATGTCGGGCAAATCGGAAGACTATGCCTGGGATAAAGCAAAGAAATCACTGCCGCTGACAGCGGAACAGCAGGAGATCCTGGAAAAACGGGGCGTCCTCAGCCCGGACCAGATTCACAAGCTGGCTTCCAAGGTCAAGAAAGAAATGACCGGCGAACAGGACAAAGCAGCCTGCCACAGCGACTACGTCGATCCGGAATCTGCTCAGCAGATGCAGACTTCCAAAGAGCTGCCCGTACTGAATCAGCGTCCCTGATTTCCGGTGCTGATCGACTGTGAGTAACGTCTACAGTATCGGGTCCGTCGTTGCAGAACGGACCCGATCTGAGTGGGAGACATGACGATACACACAGATCAGAGAGCGACTAGCGGTTGTTGTATCCGTAGTAGCCGCCTGCAAACAGGATCAGGATAATCACCAGCTTGACGAGTCCCCCCCAGAATCTGATATTGCCGGTGAAGCTGCCTCCTGAATTATTACAATGGGGACAGCGTGTGGTCGCCCCCGCATTACCACTCAGGGCAAATTTCCGGTTGCAGTCCCTGCACTGATAGATTGTATCTCCTTCTTTAGCACCGCAGTGTGGACAGCTGGTGAAGAAGGGCGTCGGCTGCCTGACGGTTTCGCCACAGACCGGACATACCCCTTCGTATTGGTCGAGAGCCAATTGTGGTGCAGTAGCGGGGGCTGAATCTGAATCGGAAGCCGGTGGGGAAACCTGATTGCGCCGCGCCGCCATTTCTTCTTCCCGCTTCCGTTTCTGTTCTTCCTGGAATTGACGCGCGGCTTCCATTGCTTTCTGCAGGCCACTACCTGGCTGCATCGCAGGTGCACTGCCTGGCTGCATCGCACCTGCTCCGGAAGCGTTCGGGTTGCCTCCTTCATTCATCGTCAGCTGATCCTGTTGTTTCTGCTTACGCGGCTTGATCAAACTCAGATCCGGATCACTGAAAAATTCCGCGATAAACAGTTCCTCTTTCGTTCCCGTATTCAATACGGCTACCGAATCACCATAAGCCAGCCTCACAAACTTACCTTTGATCTGGCGATTCTTCCGGTCAGTCCAGACCCGGAATTCTTTTTCCTGCTCTTCAGGAGTCAGCATCGTATCTGCATTTTCAGGAAAAAAGTTACCAGCGACTTCTTTCTTCAGACGCTCCTGAACATATTCCTGATCTTCAGGCGAAAACTTATCGTAAGGAAATTCCTGCGTCGTACCACTCTGGGTGATGAGCAAGGTGACCATTCCATCTATCATTTTTACGTAGGAAGCTGCGACGGAATTCCCGCTAATGTCAGTCCATTTGCGGTGAAAGTTGACCCGCAACAACTGTTTGAGCTTCCGCGGCGAAAGGTTCGGGTCCAGCGGTTCCCGGTAAGCCAGGGGAAGTTCATCCATTCGGCCCTGCATTTTCAAAGCTTCACGCAGCAACTCCAGGTCTTCGTCGATCAGGGTTCCCACCGGAATACTGATCATGCCAAATCCCGAGTTCGTCCCGGGACGTGCTGAAAAACGAATTTCCCGCCCGTCGAGACTGAGAAAACGGGCCTCGGACTTCTGTCCCTTTTTATCAGTCCAGACGCGATAGCCGGTCAGCGCTTCCTTCAGTTTGGGATCGATTTCCGTATTGGCTTTGATCACATTCGGATCGTCGTCAGCGGCGGCAGGTTTACCGAGCCCGGCCATCGCGGGTGGCAATGTTCGTGCTTCCGTGGAAAGCCCCAGTTCCGCTGCCATCGCTTTGGCTTTTGACTGCATCTCACTGGGCAACAGCCCCAGCAGATTATTCCGGCGGTGATATTCGAACAGCCACTGCATGTCTTTCTCCGACAACTGATCCAGGGGAATCCGGACCAGTTGAGCCGGTTCTTTGATCAGTTGCAGCTCCTTGGGATTGAGGGAGACATACTTGGCTTTGTAACTGCTGCCGTCTTTGAAAGTCCATACACGCGACGTAAATGGTTTATACGACTCTTCCCCCTTGTCAGTCTCTGTCGTCATTTTCGTTTCAGGGGTAACCGGAGTCTTCATTTCGACCGGTGCCGGCGTAGACTCTTTGCTGGCGGGGGGATCGCTTTTCTTTTCCGGGACAGACGATTCGGTCTGCGGCTTGCGGTATTCTTCCGGCAGGAAACTCAGCTGTTTGCGGCGCTTGTGATATTCGTAGAGCCAGTTGAGATCTTTGACACTCAACTTCTCCAGAGGAACACGCACGGTCCCCTGCCCGTCCAGGCGCAATGTCGCCTGCGAGCCGCTCACCACGATGAGCTTCCCCTTAGCTTCCGAGCCGTCCCGGAAACTCCAGGTGCGGACCGTGAACCGTTCGTAGCTTTCCTCTTCGGCTTCTGTCTTCAGTGTCTGTGAGAGAAATAATGCACACACCACGCAAGACAGGATTGAGAGTTTTCGTTTCGTATTCATCGTGATTAAACCACCTGAACCAGGAATACAATAAGTCAGCGCATTAATGACAAGTAAAACTCTACCAACAGGTTACCTTACATCTGTTCAAGTTGGAATAGAGTTTTTATGAAAAAACGGCGAATGGGGTATCCCTCACCCCGACCGGGTCATAATCTGCGCAACCCTTAAGATATCTCCCTGACACAGGAAGGGCGTTTACGGGTCAGAAATCTAACTCTGTTTTTTCAGCTTTTGTCCAGATATAATACTTTTTGTGCACTCGGGGAAATTTCCCCGACCATTCCGGAATTCCGTTCTGAACAACAGGAGAAGAATTCGCTTTATGCTGAAATCGTTAAAGGGACACTTTTTAATCGCATCCCGGAAACTCAATGATCAGAATTTTTACCGATCGGTCGTACTGATTGTGGAACATAACAAACAGGGCGCCACCGGTCTGATTGTGAATCGTCCATCCTCGTTTTCGATCACCAACGCGTTGTCCAGATACTTCGACATGCCCAAACTGGAAGACCTCGTTTTTATGGGTGGCCCAGTGGAGCCGAACGGCATGTTCGCCCTGCACAATGCCGGCGATCTGGAAAAAGCGAACGATGCCATCGTTCCCGATCTGTTCATGGGCAGCAGCCCGGAAGTTTTCGAACAGGTGGTCTGGCGGATCTCCGAAGGTGATCCCAATCTGGACTTTCGCATTTTCTTCGGATGCGCAGGCTGGGCACCACTGCAGCTCGAATCCGAAATCTATCGGATGGACTGGCTCACGACCCCTGCCACCGCAGCAGATATTTTCGAAATTGACCCCTACGAACTGTGGGACATCCTGCATGGCCGGGCGATGGAAGAACGACGTTTTCTTCCTCAGGAAACAGCCCATCCGGAATGGAACTGAGCTCCCTGGTTCGTACACAGACTACTCTCCCTGAATAACACCCAGAAACGAATCGACTTCAATCTATGACGCCCCTGCAGATTACTGATCCGGAAACCGGCTCCACAGCTCGCATCCTCCCTGAACTGGGATTCAACTGTTACCAGTTCCAGGCGATGGTAGATGGAAAATGCATCGACGTGATCGACTCCCATCCCGAATTCGAGACCGGCGCACAACGCCCCAGCAGCAGCGGGATCCCGATTCTGTTTCCTTTTCCCAACAGGATTGCCAAAGGCCGCTTCCAGTGGGAAGGGACCACCTATGAACTACCGCCCGAAAATACCTATCACGATAAAACCGGGAACGCCATTCACGGCTTCTGCCTGGACCTGCCCTGGCGCGTGATTGCCCATGAAGAATCATTCGCCATCGCCCAGTTTCAGCTGAGCATCGATGGAAAACAACGTTTGCCTTACTGGCCGGGAGATGTCTTCATCGAAGTCCGGTACGAAGTCAAAGGAGCGACCCTGCGAGCTGACTTCCGGATCGGGAATCCTGGTACAACTTCCATCCCCTGGGGACTGGGCACCCACCCTTATTTCAAAGTCCCTCTCTCGGAGCAGGGGAGCCTGAAAAACTGTCTGATTGAATCGCCGGCAACGGAAGAGTGGATCCTCTCCGACTGCCTGCCCACAGGCGACAAACAACCGATCCAGCCTGCCCGCGACCTGCGCGAAGGAGCCTGGTTCGACCAGCTCAAAGCCGATGATATTCTCAGCGGCCTGCCGGAAGACATCGAGCAGTACGAATGTCTGATCATGGACGAACAGTCGGGCCTGGTGGTCACCCAGGACTATGACAGCATGTTCTCCGAACTGGTGGTCTTCACCCCTCCCGAGCGGAACTGTATCTGCCTGGAGCCTTATACCTGCGTGACCAATGCCATCAATCTGAGGGATGAAGCACAGGAAACCGGCCTGCGGGTTCTGCCCCCCGAATCGGAAATTAAGACCTGGATCGAAATTCGGGCCGGTAAAGTGATTGTCTGATAAAGCGGAGAAGCACCGTATGCAAATTCGATTCGATTTTTCCCGCAGTGTGACACTCTGTCTGATCGCGTGCCTGCTGATGCCCTCCCTGGTCACCGCGCAAACGAAGAGTCCCATCCAACCGGTTCGTTCAGCGGGAGAACAGAATCAGACGAATGCCCGGTTCCGCCAGAACCTGAATGAGATCGAAGCCCTCTTAAAAAGCCGTAATCAAAAACCGGCACATCAGCCCCCCCTGACGAAGGAATCAAAACTGTTCCTGGTCCTCGAAGATTCCCTGAAAGGCATCAGGTATAATCGGGCTCCCTATGGTTACCATTATTTACTGACGCAGCTCACCCTCGTTAACGACAGTTCCAAAACGGTGAAGCTGGAGCGAGAACAGGTCAAAGCATTCGTGGATGGCCAGCCACATCCCTTTGCCGGTCTACCCTCAAATCTCAGCAACCAAAGTGTCTCGCTGGGAAAAAAGAACCTGCAACTCAATAAGTTGAAATTTGAGGATGCCGTCGAAGTTCCTCCCGGCAAACAGGGAAGCTTATGGATCGTGCTGGGAGATCTGCCGGCCGGCCCCCGGATTTCGGATTTTGAATTTCATGTGACTGTAGACGGTCAGCCTCTCGTGCTGAACGTGAATCGTTTTGAACTGGGAAAGCTCAAATACAAAACACAGTTACTGGGCCCCAGCCATTGCCTGGCAGAACTGACCATCACCGGGGAATTGAATTCGATCAATGTCGGCAGTCTGGTCAAGCTGGTGGATGAACTGACCCTCAAGAATATCAAACGCTTTGTTCTCTACTTTCCAGATCAGCAGACTCAGATCGAACCGAATGTCAAACAATGGTTACCCCGGATCGCAGCCTCCCTGGGGACGAATACCGTCATGGGTGTGCCCTTCCCTCTGTTTCCTGCTGTCATCACAGAACTGCACCTGTCGGGAGAAGCTTTTAAAGACGTCAGTGTGCCTTACCTGGGTGGACCAGCGCCCCAGGTGACTCATGCCACCGAAGAAGCCGCCATTCATGCTGCACTCGACAGCGCAATGGAAGTGCTCCCCCGTGAAAAAATTGCCGAACAGATCCGCGAAGGTTCACCAGCCATCAAAGTCGCCGCCCTGATCAGCGGGGGACGGCAGTTAACCAATGCAGAGCTCCCGCTGGTCCTGGAGCTGACTTCCCATAAGAACCCCCGCGTTCAGGAAGCAGCCCTGTATGCATTGCGTTACCTGGGAGACCCCCGCGCATTTCAGAAGCTGGTGGAAGTCGCACAGACGCCCCCGGGGCCCCTGTTTGAAATGGCGATCGCCAGCCTGGCAGAATCCCGTTACTCCGGCGGTCAGCAGGCACTGCTCAAGATCCTGAAATCGCATCCTCCTGAATCGCAGAAAATCATCATTGGAGTCATCGCCCGTAATCCCCGTCCCGAGTGGGGGGCGGCCATTTATGAGTATCTGGACAGCGACAATCAGGAACTGCGCCAGGCGGCGATTCGCGCGCTGGTGCTGAACGGCCACCCCAGACTCTTCGAAGTGCTCAGCAACGCGTTGAAGTCTCCCCAGGCAGAAATTCGCCAGGTCGCCTTTCAGGAACTGATCAAACGCCGGGACAACGCCAGTGAATCGCTGGCCATGGATTATGTGCTGCAACAGCTGCAGCAGTCGGCCCCCACTACCGAAATGCTGACCTTCATTGACCGCATGAAAGACCCCCGGGCCATTCCGCTGCTGTTCCAGCATCTGGAGAAAGACAAACTGGATGCCGGCCTGAAAATCTCGCTGATTAAAACAATCGCTTCCATCGGCGATGAATCGGTCGAAGCCAGGTTTCTCGCATACTATCCCCGTGCTTTACCCACCGAAAAACTGCTGATCCTCTCGACGCTCCAGAAACTGGAGTCTCCCCAGTTCTTCGAACTGGCAAAACAGGCACTGACTGACAGCAATCACACAATTGTAAATGGCGCTGTCTCCGGACTGAAAAATTCCGGTACGCAAGAGGCTGTCCAGGTGCTGGCAGAAGGTCTGGACAAGGCCAGTAAGTCCTCGACATGGAACACCATCTTTGGTGCCCTGTCCACGATCGGCACTCCGGAAGCCCGCCGCACCATTATGGAAGCGAGGCTGGCCGGGACAAATGCGGACAAAAAGCGCGCCGCTCAGAACGCCATGGACAATATTTATCAGCGTTCTCCGGGAAACTTTTATCTTAAAAAAGGCGAACAGCTGCACCGCCGCAAGGAATACAAGGAGGCCCTCGAAGAATACGATACCGCGATCAGCATTGATGAACTGCTGGTACCCGCGTATCTGGCCAAGGCCAATACCCAGAACACGCTCAAACAATACGACGCCGGGTTGAAAACCGTGGATCAGGCCCTGGAAATTGATGACATGCACGCACGACTGTATGTCACCAAAGGTCTGCTTTACAGCAATCAGGACAAGCCCCAGGCTGCCCTGGTAGAATTAAAAAAAGCCATCGAAATCGCGCCCCAGGATCCTTATGGCTATACCGTACTCGCGTCGCATTACTCCCGGCTGAAACAGCACGATCAGGCGCTGGCGACCTATGATGCCTGCATCGAGGCCAATCCCACTTACATGTCGATCTATGATTTCAAAGCGGATCTGGAAATCTCACTCAATCGTCCCGATGAGGCGCTGAAAACATACGATCGGGCCATCGAAGCCAATTCCCGGCAGATGAAAGCCTATTCCAGCAAAATCACGCTGTTACGCAAACTCAAACGCGAGCACCAGGCACTGGCGGTCTGTGATGATATCCTGAAAATCGATAAAAACTCGATCTACGCTTATCTGACCAAAGCGTATATTTACCGGGATTTGAAACAGATTGATGAGGCCATCGCAGCCTGTGATGCAGCCATTCAGCTCAAACCAAATGATCCGGATATCCAGGTGAGGAAAGCGCAGATCTACAATGATGCGGAACTATGGGATCAGGCGATCAAAGTCTACGACCGGATTATTCGAGCCAATCACAAAAACCTCGATGCGTATACCGGCCGCGGACATTCCAACCTGATGAAACAGGACTGGAAGGCGGCACAAGACGATTTCCAGAAAGCCTACAATCTTGATAACGAAAACTCGCAGGCGATTACCGGGCTGGCCATCTGCATGGTCTATAACCACCAGGAAGACAAAGCAATTCAGTTTGTCGAAAGTCAGCTGAAAAAATTTGAACAGGACGCGTTGTTCCAATACAACGTAGCCTGTGTCTTCGGACGGGCGCTGATCAACCTGAAAGACCAGACCAAAACTCCCGCCATCCAGCAGCAGATAGCCGAGTATCAGAAGAAGGCCATTCAGTATCTCGCAGCTGCCTCACGACTCGGTTTCAACGATGCCGACTGGATGCAGAAAGATCCGGATCTCGCAGAATTACAGAATCTGCCCGACTTCCGCAAGCTGGTGCAACAGATCGAAAAGAAAGCTGCGGCACTCAGATAACAACAGGGCAGTCACACTAACCCCCTGCAGTCTAACAGCTTATTACCACAACAAAAGCAACACACCGCCACTCATTTCGCACGCAGATTGCCGTTTCCGTAAAACAGCTTTTCTGCTACATTTCGGCCCACCTCTGTTTGCCTCTCCGCTGCTGATCTGCCTTTCTTTCTCTCGAAATCCCCTATCCAAATGAGTATCGCGATGCGTCGTCATCCCTTAATTGCCTGTGGTCTGACCCTGCTGATCTTTTCGTCCGTCTACTCTGTCTCTGCTGAGCAACAGAATCCGGTCAACTCGATCCTCACACAGTGGGCAGCTGCCTCCCGCTTTCTGTCTCCGCTGACACCTCAATCAGCGGTTGAACAGTTCAAGCAGCAGAACCAGGCCTATTTTACCGGACATGAGCTCGCACTGATTTCTGAATTCCAGCAGCAGGTCTCCTTTGAGAAACTGAACACCGAATATCAATGGCAGGTCGTCAGCCGGTCGCAAAACAGCATTATCCTCAAAGGCCAGCCCCGGGATGTACTCACCCGCCGGCTCTGTCGCCCTTTTGAACTCCAGATCAACCCACGTTCGATGCTGCCGGAATCACTGAAGTTCCAGACTCGTCTGGCCCGGCAGAACAACCGCTTTGCCTCGATAGAACTGACGGCACTGAAAGAGAAACAGATCACACAAGTCCCTGCCAGCAACACACCCAACCTGGTCAAACAAACCGTCGCGAAAGCGATTTTTCCCGAGGTACAACCCACACAACAGGGACAGGGACCCATCAAACGGGTCTCCTTTTCCCGCTACAGTGCGGAAGACCGCAATCCGGCCGAACTCCAGCAGATCGAGAAACTGGTCGCACGCTGGGTGACTGAATCCACTCGCATTGAGTCCGTTCGACTGGGGAATGGCATCACCATCTTCAAACGCGGACAACAGCAGCCAGCCTTGATTTTGCCTCCGTCATACCGCAATTCAGACAGGACAACAGAGAAAGAAAAACAGGCTTATCTGGAAGTGCTGCCCGGCTGGTTAATCGACGTCGATCAGAAATCGTTCCAGATTGAATCTTTCACGATCGAATTTGACGCGGAAGAGACAGAATCAGCATCCCCCCAGTTTGTCACTTTAAAGCTCAAACCGCATCCCGATGCGCCGCGGCCCGACTGGGAAAGTGTGGAACTCGAATTCAGCAGCCGGCAGCCACTGCCGGTCCGCATCAGCGAGACCAGGAAGAACCACATCGCGGAATTCCTGCTCTCCGATATCCAGATTCACTATAAGAAATGAATCGGTAACGGACACTATTCTTCCGGCGGCTCCCAGTCTCCCCAGTGCTCCAGGTAATGCTGGTAGGCTTTGCTCTCGTTTTTCTCGGCTTCCCGTTCCAGATAACGATACGCGGCGGTCACAATCTCCTGCTCTTCATCCAGACTCAGATGACCGGTCAACACCCGTGATCTGAGAAACACGAAGTAGGTATCCAGCACATCACAACGACAATAATCGTTAATTTCATCGACCTGGCCCGTATCGTACATCTCCTGCACTTTGGATCCGTCGATGCCGGTCTTGCCCGGCTTGCCGATCAGGTTCGCCAGCAGATTCAGCCCCCCTGTCATGCGGGCGGCTCCAAAGTTGGAAAACAGATCCATTAAATCAATGTGAGCGGTGGTATTGTAACGATTACGGGACTGATCAAAACTGCGGGCTTCCACATTAAACCATTCCGGCAATGTGATCCCGTAGCGATACGCGGCCAGTTCCAGAACCGGCAGATCGTAACCCCGACCGTTAAAGGTCACAAACGTGGGCTGGCCATAATGCCTCCAGCCCTGCCAGAACTTGCCGGTGATGACGTGCGGACGGAACTCAGGCGCGTCCAGGACCGTCAAATCCTGCAGACGGTAGTCGGCAGACAGCTTGGCGACTGCAACGGAAATCGGCAGCATGAAGGTCGCCGGGATAAAATTGCTGCCCGTCGCTTCGATCTGCTCCTCCTGATACTTCGCCAGTGCCTCCCCGGCTGATAAGTTCTCCCCCGGGTACCGCACACGGGAAATCAGGTCCCCATCCGCGATCGCTTCGACATCAAACACCAGATAAGCTACTTGAGACTGGGACACGTTTCTTACTCGCTTTTTTTGACCTAAGTTACGATAATGCTGGAACTTAACCGACAAACTGGAGCACAACTGTCTCCACTGATGTTGTCAGACCGCGGTGAGGTGACAAACGGCCCCTTCCAATCGGTTCTGCTGATAAGTATAAACAATAAAAAGCGTTTATAGCAGTTTGTTTTTTTCTTGATAAGGCTGTGGTGGACATGACCAACCCTGATGAGCATCTGATGGTTGAAGAAAACGAAGACGCACAAAAAGATCTGGAAGCCCAGGCCATCCGTGGTCTGGCAAATGCCTATCTGCTGATGCGCGACGAAATCGGCAAAGTAATCATCGGCCAGACCGAGGTTGTGGATGAAATTCTGATTTCGCTGTTCAGCCGCGGCCATTGTCTGCTTGTCGGCGTGCCAGGGCTTGCCAAAACACTGCTCGTCAGCACGATTGCCAAAATTCTGCATCTCTCTTTCCGTCGCATTCAGTTTACACCCGACCTGATGCCCTCTGATATTACCGGGACCGACGTTTTGCAGGATGATCCGGAAACCGGGCATCGCAGCTTCCAGTTCATGCAGGGCCCACTGTTTACGAACGTTCTGCTGGCGGATGAAATCAACCGGACTCCCCCCAAAACACAAGCGGCTCTGCTGGAAGCGATGCAGGAACGCCACGTTACCGTAGGATCCAATACGTATCGGCTGCCCGAACCTTTCTTTGTACTGGCCACACAGAACCCGATCGAGCAGGAAGGAACTTACCCGCTCCCCGAAGCACAGCTGGACCGCTTCATGTTCAATGTCGTGGTGAATTATCCTTCCGCGGCAGAAGAACTGATGATTCTCAAACAGACCACCGGAACCCAGAAACCGGAACTGGAAGCCGCCCTGACAGGTCGTCAGATTCTGGCTCTGCAGGAAGTTGTACGGAAGGTCCCCGTGGCAGAACACGTATTCGTATATGCCCGCGACCTGGTTCGTGCCACACGACCGGGAGAGGAAACCGCTCCCAAATTCGTCAAAGAATATCTGTCCTGGGGAGCAGGTCCCCGCGCGGGTCAGTTCCTGATTCTGGGCGCCAAGGCGCGAGCCATCCTGGAAGGCCGCTTCCATGTTTCCACCGAAGATATCAAGTCGGTGGCACACGCAGTACTCCGACACCGGATTGTGACCACATTCCAGGCGGACAGTAAGGGGCTGGCGACAGACGATATCATCGATATGCTGATCGAGCATGTCCCCAACAAGCTCAAAGTTCAGGCACAGGAAGCGGCCAAAGGTTAAACGCACAGAACCGGCGCGGCTCAAAACCGCCATTATATATAGTACGAGAGTGCATCTCATTTTTGCCTGACGATGTTTCAGGTAATCTGAATACAGGCCTGTCATGTCGATTCCCGCTGCACAACGGATTTTTCTGGATAACAACTCCACGACCCCACCGCTGGACGAAGTCATCGACCTGGTGGCAAAAGAGTACCGCACCCACTACGCCAATCCGGGCAGTACCCACGCCGACGGGCGCCAGTCGCGGCGCGTGCTGGAAGATGCCCGCGAACTGCTGGCCTCGCTAGTGGGAGCGGATCCGCAGGAAGTCATCTTTACCAGCGGCGGTACCGAATCGATCAATCTGGCCATTCAGGGATTCCTCAGCGGGACGCCCGGCGAGATCGCATTAACCGCAGGCGAACACCCGGCGACCGTCAATACGATCCGCAGACTGGCTCCCCGGGGGGTCAGGCAGAAAATCATCCCCCTGGCCCCGGACGGACGGATCGACGTATCGGCGCTGGAACAGTTCGACTGGCAGCAGATTCAACTGGCGACAATGATCCTGGCCCATAATGAGACCGGCGTGATTCAGGACGTCGCCCCACTGGCGGCACTGTGTGAGCAGCACCGCATCCCCCTGCACCTCGATTGTGTGCAGGCCATCGGCAAAATTCCCTTTCATTTTCACGATTCAGGTGCCACCGCAGTCAGTCTGGCGGCACATAAATTTCACGGGCCGCGGGGCGTGGGTGCCTTGATCGTCAAAGAAGGAGCCCGACTGCTGCCTCAGATTACCGGCGGTCACCAGGAACGGGGCAAACGGGCGGGGACCGAACCGGTGGCCCTGGCAGCAGGAATGGCCCGTGCCCTGGAGTGTTCCGTCCGCGATCAAGAGCAGCGGGCACAACAAATGGCGGCACTCCGTGATCGCCTGCAACAGGGTTTGAGCGAGCAATGCCCGCCGGTTGTGATCAATGGCTCGCAGGAACACCGGCTGCCGAACACATTGAACGTCTCTTTTCCCGGACTGGATGGAGAGGCCCTGTTAATCTCACTGGACCTCGCGGGCATTTCCTGCTCACTGGGCAGCGCCTGTGCCAGCGGTTCCCGGGATCCCGCTCCGGTACTGCTGGCGATGGGCTGTCCCGAGCCGGTTTACCGATCCGCTGTCAGACTGAGCCTCTCGTTCCTCAATACGGAAGAGGAAATCGACGAAGCCATCCGCCGCATCAGTCAGATTGTGAACCAGCTCAGGAATTAAATGACGCCGGGGTGGCCTGCCCGGGCTTATTCGCCCGGATCGTCAAAAATGGTGAACTGAGGCAGAGGCAGGTCGGACTCACCCAGTTCTTTTAATTGTGCTTCAATCGTCTGGATGCGGCTGGCAATCAGCTCACGACGATGCATCCACTTCTGTTCCCAGGTCTGGAACATGCTTTTGAGGTTTTCTGATTCTACTGTTGAGTCATGACGGGCTTTCTGAATTTTGACAAGTGATCGTCCTAATCGTGAATGGGCTTCCTTAACCTGCTGACTAGTGTGTTGGGGACACAAAGGCATGCGATGCTGCTCCCTAAGGTATGCGATTTATGATTATGGTCTGCTTAGGATGATTTTATCTTGGCGAGCGAATGGACCGGTGCAGGTGAAATATGATTCTTTTTATTTATTCCATCAACCGTTTCGACATCGTCTGTCTGATTATTCAACCACCTGTGGTCGCGGATTCGCTTTTGGCAAGATATGAAAAATGGATCGTCATTGCCGATCAGCGATCTTGAGCAATAAGCGATGACTTTTTGCATGAAGTGATTCAGCGAGTGTGCGAACTAAGTTCATTTGATACGACCTGCATTCATCAGAAGAATTGTCATTAACCCGTATAATCAATAACTCTGCAATAGCAGGCATAAAATGCTCTCATGTGAAATCAGAGCCGTTCTTCACAAAGCATAGAAAGTCAGTTCAAAGAAACACTGACAATCAAACCTGCACTGACCTGAGAAATGCCAACTCGTTCCAGGAGCCTTCCGCCTCTGACAGACCCTGCAGTAGATCAGCTGGCTTGGAATTCAGAGAGAACAACCACACCTGCTTTCGATTCGATTGATTCTGAAGACACAGGCAACTGAGAATTGAGACCCGCACAAAGAAACGAGAAAGGCCCGCCATGACAACCGACTTCCTGCCCTGATTCTCTATTCGATTAAAGAACGGTTTCTGAGCCTGGCAGGTTCAAACGAATTTAGCGCCGGAGTTTATGTAAAACTTTTACAATTAAGCAGACATTGCCCGTCTCGCAACCAGGGCAGATTCCTGTCAGGTAAACCGTAACGATCATAACGACTGCCGCGCTCTTTATGTCCGATTGCCTGTCACGATCACCATTTTCCTCTCTCACGCTATGGGAGTCATAGCCGAACTTTTGATGAAGGATCGGATAACAGTTACAACTCATCCTTTCCTGCAGGGGAAAACGGAGAGATCGGTTTATTTTCAAAAAAACACCAGAGTCACTTAATTTACCCAAAGTAACATTCCGATAGTTAAGGAGCGTGCATGCGCAGATTCCCTCTGCTCATCCATTGCATCATCTGAATCTGGAATGGTTTTGTTATGGAAAGATAAGCCACATCAGTTCGAGGACTCCTGTCACGACAGATGAATTAGATCCACATTTCTCGGATATGACAGGAACGAAAACTAATGTCTGCGGGCGGTTTCAGCACTGCTCGAGAATTGAAATTATATAGTAGCTCTAACCTTGAAACCCCTAGGGAGCTTTCATTACAAGTGAGAAAGGCTGTTTGCCATGACACGAATTAATACTAACGTTGCCGCGCTGAGAGGCTTACGTAGTTTGAATAAGTCAACAAGCCTGTTGGACACCTCACTGACGCGGTTGTCCACTGGTATGAAAATTAACTCTGGTAAAGATAACCCCTCCGGTTTGATTGCCAGCGAAACTCTGCGTTCTCAGGTTTCTGCAATTGAACAATCCATCAAAAACTCAAACCGTGCCAGCAACGTGATTGCGACTGCTGACTCTGCTCTGGGCGAAGTCACCAACCTGTTGAACCAGGTTCGTGGTCTGGTTCAGGAAGGTTTGAACGAAGGTGCTCTGTCACAGGACGAAATCGAAGCGAACCAGCTCCAGATCGATACCGCTTTATCAGCCATCAACCGTATTTCAGCGAATACTTCCTTCGCTGGTGACAAGCTGATCGATGGGAGTAAGGCCTTCCGTACTCAGGCTTCTGCCACCGACTCGGCTAAGCTGTCTGACTACCAGGTGAACGAAGCTGTTTTTGGTTCCAGCAGTTCGATTACTCTGGACGCAACTGTTGTCACCGCTGCAACTCAGGCCAGCCTGGATTACAGTGCTGTTGACGGCGGTCTGGCCAGTGCCACCACAATCGAAGTCGGCGGTAAAAGCGGTAGCCAGGTGCTGTTCCTGGGTGCTTCCAGCTCACTTGATAACGTCAAAGACGCTGTGAACGGCGTGAGTGACATTACTGGTGTGACAGCGACCAAGACCAACAAAGTCGCCAGCAACCTGTCCTTCAATAACGCCAACGCCACCAACTCCGGTCTGACCTTTACCGATGCCCGGACTTCAGACAGCGTGCTCGGCGATACCGGACAGAACATCAAAGTTCAGTTCGTCGACCCGTCGGCCAACAGTGCTACAGCCAACATCTCATTCAGTAATACCAATACTGATATTACGATTGTGGTCAGCCTGGGAACACTGGCGAACGGTGATATTTCATCTAATGCTGCCTCCATCAAGACATTGCTGGATGGTAACGCTGATGTCAACGCCCTGATCTCCACGGCTCAGGAAGGTGACGGTTCCGGTGTGGTCGAAGCAGAAGCCGCTGCTGCTCTGTCTGGTGGTACCAATGCTTACCTGACCTTCAGTGCCGGAAACTATGGCTCAGATGAGTTCGTCGATGTGAACGTGCTCAACGGTACGTTCAACACGGTCGACAATGTCACTGACAATAACGCTCTGCAACGGGCCATTGGAACAGACATCGTAACCCGTATCAACGGCCAGGTGGCCCAGGGTTCCGGTCTGACTGCCAACATCCGTTCTCAGCAGCTCGACGCTTCATTCTCCTTTACTTCGGCTGCCAATACGGTCAATAACACAGCCAGCCTGACAATCACTGGTGGTGGTTCACTGTTCCAGATCGGTCAGGACGTGTCTGCCGCTGGTCAGATTGGTATCGGTATTGAAGCGGTCAACACGGCCCGTCTGGGTGGGGTTTCCGGTAAGCTGTTCGAAATCGGTTCGGGCGGTGGAAAGAGCCTGCTGGACGTCGGTCCTTCAGTCCCCGGTTCAGACCTGGTGAACATCATTGAAGAATCAATTAACCGTGTTTCGACTCTCCGTGGTCGTCTCGGTGCGGTTCAGAAAAACGTGATCGAAACCAACGTCTCTTCACTGGGTGTAGCTCTGGAAAATATTTCTGAGGCCCGCAGTCAGATTGTGGACACCGACTTCGCCGTCGAAACCGCAAACATGACCAAAGCTCAGATTCTGAACCAGGCTGGTATTTCGGTTCTCTCGATTGCCAACCAGAACCCACAGCAGGTATTGAGTCTGCTCAGATAGTCCCTGAGCGAGTCGATTACCGACTGATAATTTGAAACGAAACAGAAAAGCACTGTCCATCATAAGCTGGACAGTGCTTTTCTCATTTACCCATTCTTCCTGTCTTTGGCATCCACTGAAGTAATCTCCCCCCGTTTCAGGCTGATTTGGCTCCGGTTCAAGAAACCGCTTATCTATCCCCCCACCACAGCCGATACAAACAGAATAACCGGAAAACTCAACCAGCCTGCCCAGATCAGGCTGTCAGTATCAGCTCAGATTGAAACCTTTTCAATCAGTATCATGATTGAAAGCAGAAGTCATGCCTTCACCTCAGGAATTACTGGCCACTGCCGTTAAGCAGCACCAGGCGGGGAACCTGCCTTTAGCCGAGGAACTCTACCGCAAAGTGCTGCAGCATGATCCAGGACAGGTTGATGCCCTGCACCTGCTGGGGGTTGTCTATCTGCATCTGAAACAGTTTGAAAAAGCCATCGATTTCATCACCCGCGCGATCTGTCGGAACGACGGCATCGGCTCCTTCTTTTCCAACCGTGGCGCCGCCTGCAAGGCACTGGGGCGTTTCGATGATGCTATCCAGAATTACGAACGCGCCATCGAGCTGGAACCGAACAATGCCGCGTTTGTCTACAATCTGGCGATCACACTGGCCGTCTCCGGGAAACAGGAAAAAGCAGTCCGGTTCTACCGGCGGGCGCTGGAACTCAAGCCGCTCTATCTGGATGCACTGATCAATCTGGGCAATCTGCTTATGGAAACCGATCAGATCGATGAAGCCATCACGGTCTGTCGGCAAGTGGTAGAGCAGGCTCCTCAACGACACATCGCCCACTTCAATCTGGCCAACACGCTGGCCAAAGCGGACGATCCTGTCGCTACGGAAGCAGAATATCAGGCAGCTCTCGAGCTGGCACCACAGCATCTGGATACGCTCAAGAACTACGCCGTCTTTCTCTCTGTACAAAAACAGTATGAGCGGGCCATCGCTGTCCTCAGAAAAGCAGCGGTATTGCAGCCGAACTCCTGGGAAATCCTGAATAACCTGGGCATCATTTATGTGGAACAGGAAGACTTCGAGACTGGCCTGGCCTGTTTTCGCGATGCGCTGCAGCTGGCCCCCGAAAATATGGAAATCCTGTTCCACATCGGGAAAGCACTGGAAGAATCAAAACAGATCCAGGATGCCATGATCACTTATCGGGAAGTGCTGGACAAGCACCCCAATCATCCCGGCGCTGCGTTTCATCTGGGTTCACTGGTCGCTTCGATCGGCGATCTGGATTACGCGTATGATATTTTCCAGAGCCTCTATCAGAGCGATCCGACCAATACGGCTTCTCTGTTCGGCATGGGTTCAGTCCGCATGCGACAGAATAAAATCGGTTCCGCGGTAGGCTATTTTGAATCGCTGGTTGCCCTGGAACCGGAACACCTTCCGTCACGCCTGAACCTGCTCGAGCTGTATTCCCGACAGTTGCGGAATCGAGAACTGGAGAAGCATGTTACAGAAGGACTGGAGCATCACCCGGAAAATGCTGTGCTCTGGAATTACCAGGGGCACGTCCAGAACCAGAACCGGCAGGTGAAAAAAGCACTCAAGAGCTTCCTCAAAGCCGTCAAGTACGACGATACTTATGTGCCCTCCTACTGCAACCTGGCCACCGTTTACCAGACCATGGGTATGTTCCAGGAAGCACAACAGGCACTGGAAAAAGCATACGAACTGAATCAGTTACCCGAATACCGTCTCGCCCTGGCCAGCCTGCTGCCTCCCATCCCAGTCTCTCTGGAAGCCATCCAGGAAGTCCGCGATGCCTTCGAAGAGAAAATCGAAGCGCTGCATGCAGATCACGTGCAGATCGATGCTTCGATCAAACTCACGCCGGGAACTTTCTATCTCGCGTATCAGGGATTCAACGATCGCCCGATTATCGAACGGATGGCGGGGCTGTATCAGATCAAAAACAACCTCAGCTGGAACCCCGAAGAACCGACCGTCCAGCGCGACAGCCGCATCCGGATTGGATTCATATCGAGCCTGTTCTACAACCACACTATCGGCTCTTTAATGAAGGGCATCATCCAGAATTTTGATCGGGAAAAATATCATGTGATCACGATCACTCCCACAAAATATACGGACGCGGTCGCCAAAGAGATCCGTAATCATTCCGATGAGTATGTCTTTCTCGGTGTGGACCTGAGGCAGGCTAACGAGGTTCTTAAAAGTCTGGAACTGGACATCTTGTTCTATGCCGATATCGGGATGGACCCCTTCATTTTCTCGCTGGCAACGACCCGCCACGCACCGGTTCAGTGCGTTACCTGGGGGCATCCGATCACGACGGGCCTGAAAACGATCGACTATTTCATTTCCAGTGATCTCATCGAACCGGAAAACGCGGACGACCATTACACCGAACAGCTGGTCCGGCTCAAAGGTCTGCCATCCTACTATTACCGACCGACACTGCCAGCAGAAATCAAACCCCGGGCCGCCTTCGGCCTGTCAGATGACGATCACGTTTATGCCTGCCCGCAGACACTGTTTAAGATTCATCCGGAATTCGATCAGGTACTCGCCGGCGTCCTGAGGAAAGATCCCCAGGCACGCATCGTGATGATTCGCGACCAGACCTCCAGGTGGAAAGACCTGCTCGTTGAACGGTTCCAGAAATCCTTCCCCGATGTCGTGGATCGGATCCACTTCCTGAGAGGGATGTCCACTCCGGATTTCTTGAATCTGATCTACATTTCCGATGTGATGCTCGATCCTCTGCACTTCGGGGGCGGCAATACTTCCTACCAGTCAATGGCGATCGGCACACCCGTGGTCACACTGCCGGCAAAGTACATGCGCGGCCGCGGCATGCTGGCGATCTACAGGCAGATGGGACTGGAAGACTGCATTGTCTCTTCCATCGAAGAATACATCGAGCTGGCCTGCCGCATTGGGTCGGACGAAGCCTTTCGCGATCAGCTCCGCCTCAAAATACTCGCCAAAAGTCATCTCATCTTTGAAGACATCTCTACGGTGCGTGAAATGGAGACCTTTTTCCAAACCGC
Organism: Gimesia panareensis; assembly: GCF_007748155.1. Classification (GTDB taxonomy): domain Bacteria; phylum Planctomycetota; class Planctomycetia; order Planctomycetales; family Planctomycetaceae; genus Gimesia; species Gimesia panareensis. Next base: position 380,850 of record NZ_CP037421.1, on the reverse strand, counting down.
ACTGCAAAACACGATTCCAGATCGTACTCACTCACCAACTCAGACCTGTTCGGATACTGAAAAGGACCTCGGCATGGATGCTGCATCTCATCTGTCAGAATCGGCAGATCAGTCAAAAATTCTCAATTCGGCCATGCGGAACTATACCTGCCCGGCCTGCGGATATCACATCGCTGTCCAGTTTTTTGATGGCGGGCTCCTGCCTTTGACAACACTGGCCTGGCCTCAAAGTACGGAAGATGCCCAGGCCATGGAACGGCTGCCCCATGATTTCATGCGGTGCGTTGACTGCGGGCACATCTCTAATGCGGCCTTCGATTATGCCAAGGTGCCCTACTCTGATAAACCCAACCTGATGTTCAATAAAGGGGCGATCTGGTCCGAACACCTGCAGAAAGTCTGCGACCTGATCTCCTCCAGCCTGCCGGAGAATCCAACGGTCGTGGAAATCGGCTGCGGTGAAGGACACCTGATCCGTTCGCTGGCAAAGAAAATACCTGCCGGGAAATTCATCGGCTTCGATCCCAATGCAGAAATTGAAACCGAGGGAGGCCTGATCGAAGCCCGTAATATGCTGTTTGAACCAGGTCACCATCTGGCAGAACTGCAGCCTGACCTGATTATCAGTCGGCACGTCTTTGAACATCTGATGAACCCGCTGGGCTTCGCCCAGGAAGTCGCTTTCGCTGCCAATGTTGCGGAATGTGCCACCCGCCTGTTTATCGAAGTTCCCTGTATCGACGGCGTGCTGGCAGCCGGCCGGACGGTCGATTTCTTCTACGAACATAATTCGCACTTCACCTCTCAGTCGCTGGAGCGCCTGTTGACCCGCTGTGCCACCCACGTGGATCTGATTGAAACCAGCTACAATGGCGAAGTGATTTACGGCATGGCCAGTTTCGAACCGCAGAAGCACCAGGTGGAACTGGCACGCCAGGCGGTCGCCTTCCAGGAAAGGGCCCGCCAGTCCGCCACTCAACTCGCAGTGCAGTTTGATGAACTGGCCGATTCCGGCAGACAGACAGCCATCTGGGGCGGTACCGGCAAAGCAGCCGCCTTCATCAACCAGCACCAGCTGGACAAACAGCGGTTTCCCACGGTCATTGATTCAGACATGAATAAGGTCGGCACGTTTGTACCAGGCACCGGACAGGAAATTTACTTCCGCGACCGGCTGCTGGAACATCCCGTCGAAGTCATTCTGATCGCCACCCAGTGGCGGGCCGCCGACATCGTACTGGAAATCCAACGCAATCAGATTCCCTATAAGAACATCCTGATCGAATACCAGGGACAGCTGATCGACTATTTCCACGACAGTCACCCTTATCGTCGCGAGGAAACCAGGAGCGAATCTCAGATTCCGCGTCCTCAGTTTCTGACGCAAAAGGAACGGAACCTCGATTCGATCGATGCAGACCTTAATCAGTAAGCAGACATTTTTCAGATTCATTCTGAGACAGGATTGAACAATGATTATCTTCAATTTCGGCATCCCGAATTCCGGTACAGACTGGTCTCAGGCAGTCTTCAAAAAAATCTGGGAAAGCCAGAATTACGCTTTCCAGGTTCAGGAGCCGCAGAGTATCGAAGAACTGAATCAGATCATCGGTACGATGAACATTCATGAGCGGATGATCCTGAAGTTTGACCTGCTGACCGAGGAAGCGATTCAGGCCGCACAACAGGATGCCGTCCGTCCCTTCTATCATTATCGCGACCCCCGGGACGTGGTCTCTGCCTCCATGCAGCTGCAACAGGCCTCGTTCTCAGACGCGGTGGAGTCGACCGTTTCCGCTTACCAGGAAATCCATCATGCCCTCCCGCTGCCGGGGATCATGGTCATTCCTTACGAACATATCGCCGACAATGCGGAAGCCCTGATTTTCCAGATGGCGACCCAGCTGGGCATTCTGTTGAAACTTGATGCCGTCTCAGCGATCGCAGAAGAAGTACTTGAACTGACTACACAACCAGCCGCGCCAGCCTCCACCGAACCCGCAACGGGACAATCGGTCCGGATTGACCAGGAACACACTGCAGATACCTCTGTGGTGCAACCCCTGTGCATCGGGAAATGGCGTGACGAACTTTCCCAGTCGGAACAGGCGATGGTCAATCGTTTCTTCAAACCACTGGTCACTCAATTCGGTTATTCAGAGTAACGATTTCACTTCATGCATCATTCCAGGGATGGTAATCATGTTGCCCGTCAATCAAGTATGTACGCTGAACTGTCCGACCGACGGTGATCAACTCTCGGAGCAGCAGCTGGAACAGTATGCTGCCGATGGTGTCCTGCTGGTCAAACAGCTGTTCGATCCCGACGAATTCCTGCCTCTCCGCAATGACCTGGCGGGTCGTTTGAGTCTGCTCGAACAGCACTTTGGACTGGAAGTTGAGGAAAACGCCAATCAGATCTCACAGATCAGTGATCGCCTGAGACAGATCGAACAACGCTGCCCTGGCACACAGAGTATTCTGTATGATGCGATGAATGCCGCTCCCTCTTTGCACGCCACGGGAACCCACCCGAAACTGATGGGAATCCTCAAACAACTGCTCTCACCCGAAATTTCCATCCATGACCGCTACATCATTCTGATGAGCATGCCCGACGCGGAATGGCATCTGGCTTCATGGCACCAGGACTGGTACTACAACGAAGGTCCCTATTCCACGATTACACTTTACGCTCCCTTACAGAAAACCGATCACAGGAACGGCAGTCTGACCTTTGCGCTGGGAGAACACCAAAAGCCACCGGTACCGCACGACGAACATGATCACGGGATTCGGACCAAATGGCATTCGCTGCCGCCTGACGTGGTCCAGGGATTCGAGCGCGTCGTGCCGACGGCACTGGATGTGGGAGATGTCCTGTTGTTTCACAGCCTGACGCCCCATACCCCGAGTAAGAATCAGTCAGAGCATGTCCGGTTCGTATTGAACCTGCGGTATCGCGACTTGCGCGATCCTCAATTTCTCCAGGATGGCTGGCGGATCAAAGATATCACGCATGCCCGCAAAGCCATGCAGCGGACCGCTTCCTGAGACGGATAAACCTGACGACACGAATCTCTCAACTTCACTCTTTCAAATTAAGCTGAATCCAATGGCAGAAAAAAAAGGCCTGTTACGCGGCAACGTTGGTGAGTCACAAAATCAGTCAACCAGCGACCTTGATGCGCTGAATGCCGTAGAGCAGTATTGGGAATCGAGCGTCGGTTCGAATCTGAACAAGCTGGATGCGTTTACCAAATATGTTTCGCGGCAGTCGATTACAAAACTGCTGGCCCGTTATGAAATCTTTCAACAGCAGCTGGAAGTCAACGGTTCCGTCGTGGAACTCGGCGTACACCGCGGCGCCAGCCTGATGGCCTGGGCACACTTCAGTGCCATTCTGGAACCGGTCAATTACCTGCGTAAGATCATCGGCTTTGACACCTTTGAAGGATTTCCTTCGCTCAGTGACAAAGACACGACCGGCACCAGCGAACACCTGGAGGTCGGCGGGTTCAAATCGGAAGAGAACGCCATGGAAGATATCCAGAAAGCGGTGGAACTCTATAATTCCACCCGCTACCTGAACCACATTTCCAAGGTGGAACTGGTAAAAGGCGATATCAGCGTCTCACTCCCGGAATACCTGGAAAAAAATCAACACCTGGTAGTCTCACTCCTGCACCTGGATGCCGACCTGTATGAGCCAACCAAAGTCGCCTTGGAACTGCTCATCCCGCGTATGCCCAAGGGGGCGATTATCGCCTTTGATGAACTCAATATGGATCTGTTCCCGGGTGAAACTCTGGCCGCGATGGAAACCCTGGGACTGCCCAACCTGCGACTCAAACGCTTTCCGTTTGCCACTTCGCTGTCGTATGCCGTCATTGAATAACTCCCCGGGGGAAACAAGCGGCATAATCCCTCAACTTTACCGGAAAACCGGTTTGGCAGGCTGAGATTCAGCGACTCGATTCAAGCGGCAGCTTTTAACTAACCGATACATACTAAGGGGCCGTATATCCCCCTGCGCAGTCAGATTTTGTAAATGAAGAACTTCAGAAACATCAAGTAGACTTGGTAACATGTCGGGCATCAGTTCTTCCGGTGTCGGCCTGGCAACCGGATTAAATATCAGTGACATCGTAGATGCCATCATCGGCGTGCAGAAAAATGCGCTGGTGAAACTGTCAAACCGCGCCCAGGCCTTCGAAGCGACTGAAGGGGGCATCAAAACCCTTGAAGCCAACCTGCTGACGCTCAACACCTCTGTCCAGAAGCTGAATCAGAAAAGCACCTTCGAGACACTGAAAGCCACCAGTTCCGACACGAACCAGTTCAGTGTCGCTGCCAACAGTACCGCAACGGCGGCAACCTACCAGCTACAGGGTTTGCAGACCGCCACCAACCACCAGGTGATTTCCAATGGATTTGCCGATACGGACACAACCCCCATTGGCACAGCCACCACCATTACGATTTCCAATGGCGGAAAACTGAACGAGCCCAAGCTGCTCGAAGAACTTAACAACGGCCAGGGCGTGCAGCGCGGCAGTATCCGTATTACCGACCGCGATGGACAGACTGAAGTGGTCGACCTCTCCAAAACGCTGACCATTGACGACGTGGTGAACCAGATCAATCAGTCCGCCACATCCATCGAAGCCAGTATCCAGAATGATCACCTGGTGATTACTGACACCAGTTCCGGTTCGGGGACCCTGAAAATCACGGAAGTCGGCGGCCAGACAGCAGCTGACCTGGGAATCCTGAAATCGACCACTGGCTCTACATTTGATGGGGATTCCATTTACCGGATTACGACAGATTTCAAACTGTCTCAAATCAATGATGGCAACGGCATCAATCCTGTCAGCGGTCAGGATGACTTCCAGGTCCTCACCGCAGATGGGAGTACGTTCGATGTCAATCTGGATACGGCCCAGTCCGTCGGCGATGTGGTGGATCTGATCAACAATCACGCCTCCAATGGTGGCAAAGTCACGGCGGCAATTGACAGTAACGGGAAACTGACGCTGACAGACAACACCGGCGGCGCGGGGAGTTTTGCAGTCAGTGCGCTGAATGGTTCCCTGGCAGCCCGTGAACTGGATATTGAAACGACGGGGACCGGAGGTGTGATCACGGGAACTCTGAGCGGAGGCTTGAACTCGGTACTGCTCAGAAATCTCAACGGGGGTGTGCAGTCCGGAGGAACCGTGTTGAACGCCGGTTCTGTCTATCTGGAAGATGGCGCGGGAGGCAATGCCACCATCGATTTCTCCTCTGCCAAAACGCTCGACGATGTACTCAACCTGATCAACGGCAACGGCAGCATTCAGATAGAAGCCAGCCTGAATCAGACCGGCACCGGCATTTCTATCAAGGATACTTCTGCTGCCTCGGGGACCTCTATCGAAATCCAGGACGTGAGCGGCAATCTGGCCGGTTTTCTCAAAATCGATACCCTGCTGGCAGATAACAAGCATACGGTTGACTCGGGTTCTCTCGACCTGCGGTATGTCAATCAGAACACCTCACTTTCTACATACGGTAAAAACGGAACTGCGGTCTCAACAGGCAGCATCCGGATCACTGACCGGGACGGTACCAACTTTCTCGTCGACCTGAGCGATAAATCGACGACCAAAACCGTCGGCGACGTGCTGACTAAAATCAATGATGCCGCCACAACGTCAGGGGCCCAGATCAACGCGCGCCTGAATGATACCGGCGACGGATTCATTATCGAAAGCACCGGTGGCAGTTCGTTCGACGTTAAAGTCGAAGAGGTCTCGGGCGGATCAGTAGCCTCCAGCCTGGGGATCCTGGGCTCCGGGACTACCGGTGTGACCAGTCGTCAGACCACCGAAATTTCCATCGAAGCCACCGACACCCTGTCTGACATCGCTGAAAAATTCAACGCCTCGGGCGTCGCCTCTGCCACCATCATTGATGACGGAACCGCTTTCAACTCATCCCGCCTGTCGATCACTTCCTCGCGGAGCGGGGCCGGCGGCGAATTGATTCTGGAAAGTGATTACGACTTTGGCTTTTCGACTTCTGTCGATGCGAAAGATGCACTGATCCGGATCGGCAGCAATCCTCAGACCTCGTTCCTGCTGACCTCGTCGACCAACAGTTTCAACGACGCCATCACCGGCCTGGAAATTGATCTGCATTCGGTCAGCGATACCCCGTCCACCATCAACGTGGCCCGCGACACATCCGGCATCAAATCGGTGATCAAGAATTTCGTCTCGGCCTACAATAATTTTGTTGATGCCACAGATACACTGACCAGCTTCGACCCGGATACTAACAAACGCGGGGTGCTCAACGGAAACAGCCTGGTTTTCACAACGACCTCACGCCTGGAAGGGCTGCTGACCAAGAAACTCTCCATCAGTAACAATTCCATCAAGAGCCTGTCTGAACTGGGAATTCAGTTCAACAGCGATGGAAAACTACAACTGAAGGAAAGTACCCTGGATCAAAAGCTGGCCGATGATCCCACTGCCATTACGGAATTCTTCCAGCAGGAAGACCATGGCTTCGCTGTGGTCATGGATGACGTGATCACCAAGATGACCGACCCGTTCACGGGGACGCTGAAAGCACAGACCGATTCACTTCAGGCATCTGCCCTGTCGCTGAATACACGGGTCGCGGAACTGAATACGATTCTGGAAGACCGCCGCCAACGACTCATCGCGCAGTTCACTCAGCAGGAAACGATTGTGAATCAATTGAACTCGCAACAGACTGCATTAAGCAAGCTGAACAGTAAATCATCCAGCTAATAACACTCACCACAGAGATCTGACTGATTCCATAATTAACGAGGGGGCCACCAGAAGATGAACGGAAACGACTATCTAGAGAACCAGGTTTTAACCGCCAAGCCTCACCAGCTGCATCTGATGGTGGTAGACGGTGCCCTGCGATTTGCCCGGAAAGCCCGGGAGGCTACTCAGTCCAGAAATTTTGAACAGGCCCACTTTGCCCTGGATCGCAGTCGTGACCTGGTCGCGGAACTGATCGGCGGACTGAATCCGGAGCAGCAGCCGGAAATGATTGAACACCTCAAGGCGCTGTTTGTGTTCGTCTATGAAAATCTGAATCATGCAGACGTCAAACAGGAAGCCAGTTATATCAACGACGCCATTCAGGTTCTGGAAATACATCGGGAAAGCTGGTGCGAACTGATTGAACGATTACAGGAAAGTACGCCCCAGGAATCCCGCCAGATCCATCAGGAAGAGCCCCTGCAGCCACCACATCATCTGGAGCAGCCCGCACAGCCACACCAGAGTCGCTCCTGGATCACCTGAGTTCCACCGCGCATAAAAAAAGCACCCTGACCATTTACGATGATCAGGGTGCCTGAGGTGGAGACCTCCGCCTCGATGCATGCCTGCTTCCCGTCCGGGAAACGCTTTTTCAAACAAGCTTAATAGTAGTAGCCGTGACCTTCATTCCGCGGCGGGCGATCACAGACGATGTCATTCTCGCCGTCACAGAAATCCGCCTGATCCCGGAATTTGCTGCCGTCAACGCAGGCCTTGTGGCCGTGTGCTCCAGCGACATAGAAACTCTGATTGATACGGCCGAAAGCCGAGCCCACATCTTCCAGTTCCTGGTTGATGCCATGGGCGACTTCAGACAGTCCCACGATCATCGCCAGCACGGCAATCGTCGAGATCAGTACTAACTCGGCAGAGACAATAAAGCCCGCCTCTTCGTTCATGAAACGGATCAGCACGGTGTTCATGTTCACAGACTCCAGTAAGAGATTCATTCGGTTATGTTTCGGGTGACCGGATGCCGGCAGGGGTGGTGAGTCCCTGCAGGCGGTCGTCTTCGGAAAGAAAGTGAGGGGGTTCGGGTAGAGTTGTTTCAGAGCTCAAGGCTTAGTAGATGTCCCACTGACCTGAGCAGAAATCGGGGCAGTCATGGAAGCGGCTGCCGCTGAGTTCCCCTTTGTGACCGGATACTTCACACAGGTTATAAGTCTGGTTGATGCTGGAGAAAGCGGATCCGACATCTTCCAGTTCCTGATTCACGTTGTTAGCGACTTCAGACAGGCCCACGATCATGGCCAGGACGGCGATGGTTGAAATCAGGACCAGCTCGGCAGAAACAATGAACCCGGCTTCGTCGTTGATCAGTTGGTTGATGATGTTTTTCATATTTAAAGACTCCAGTGAGAAATTCGGTGATGTTTCGGGTAACTCATGCCTGCAGGGGTGGTGAGTCCCTGCAGGCGATCATCTTCGGAAAGAAAGTGGGTTTCGGGTCGCGTTGTTTCAGAGCTCAAGGCTTAGTAGATGTCCCACTGACCTGAGCAGAAATCGGGGCAGTCATGGAAGCGGCTGCCGCTGAGTTCCCCTTTGTGACCGGATACTTCACACAGGTTATAAGTCTGGTTGATGCTGGAGAATGCCGAACCGACATCTTCCAGTTCCTGGTTCACGTTGTTAGCGACTTCAGACAGGCCGACGATCATGGCCAGGACGGCGATGGTTGAAATCAATACGAGTTCTGCAGAAACAATAAAGCCGGCTTCGTCGTTGATCAGTTGGTTGATGATGTTTTTCATAGTGGTGGTCTCCAAAGTTGTGTTTGTTTGATTGGTTTGCATCGAGTCAACGTTTCAAGGTTGATACAGGGGTGTAAAGCAAGCTGAATACCAAACGGGCCAGAGTGTTAAAAAGTTTTTACAAACTGCTCATCCCGCAAGCCTCATGCTGTTCCCACATAAGGAGTTAAGGAATTTTGTCTTCGGGGCATTTTTTTATCAGCCAGCCGATCGTGCCTGGTGCCGTCTGTGGTAAAAAATCAACATGGTTCGAGGCCAGATTACTGAATCACGCGTAAACTACTAAAATAAAAGCAGTTAGCATCAGGTTGTCTGAAAGCAACACGTGGCAAATAAGCAACAGGCGTTTGAGATCGGTATGAAAATCATCCGGGAAACTGCCGGAGGACCAAAACGCCCTTCACATAAAACCGGAATCCTGTTATGAAACGCGTCCAAATTTCTGGGGGTGTTGTTTCAAACTGACTGGGAAAGGAATCCCAATGCGTAGACAATTACACCTGATGGCTTTCTGCCTGCTGTTGAGCGGTCTGTTCTGGACGGGCTGTCAGATGGGCTCGGATGGCCCGATCACCAGCACACTGGGCTTTCGTGATGTTCCTAAGCAGAGCGAACCTCCCATCGAAACCGAGGAGGAGATCGAAAGTCGACTGGCCAAAGAAAACGCACAGGAGTAAATCCGTAAACTGGCAGATTTAGATGATCTGCCGGGAACTATTTTCTGACAGATCTTCCGATCTGGGGAAAATACCGCATCTGATTGCCTCTGTCAGCCGATGACGATACAGGTTGTTAATGCACGAAGCGTTGCAGCTGGAATCAGATCAAACACAAAACTGAATTGACTTGGACAAGGATGGAATAAGTCAAGCAATGAATGGGCTGCGATTACTGGGAGTTCTCTGTCTAAGTGGACTTCTGCTGACTACACAGACAGGCTGTAAGGGTCTGGGAAACAAATTTTTCCAGATAGACAGCAACAGTCGATCTCCGTTCTTAGGGCTGGAGTTTTACACCAGGAAAGACAAGCAGCCCGCCCAGATCCAGAATGTGTCCCAGGATCAACCTGTGGAACTGGAGCCTGCGATTCTGCAGACCAAAGCAGAAGAGCCTTCACGCTTCTCCCGGCTCCCCAAATGGCTGAATCCGATGTCGAAAAAAGCAGAACAGGGTGAACGGATTCCTCTGCCGCGCACGGACCTGGAAGAGAATGAAGTCATTCTGGAAGAACCGGCTGAAAAGTCCGATTCGGGTGAACTGGGTTCTTCTCTGGAAAACTTCTAATCAGCGGGACTGCTGCTTGCGACGTTCGGCTGCCTTCTGTTTCGCTTCTGCGATAAAAGTCTCGGGATCATCCTCGAAAGCCTGCTTACAACCACTACAGCAGACATAGTAGGTTTTTCCCTGATAGCTGACCGCAATCGTCCCTGCTCCGCCGGTCACGATGCATTCAGGCCCACCACTGCCCGGTGCTGCCAGCCGCGTTCCAGCCCGTGTGTAACCGACCTCCGCCAGGCGGTAATAGAACGACTGTCCCTGGTTGCGTTGTTCAAACAGCACCAGCGTCCGTTTCTCATTCAGTCTGCGGATCGAAATCCGAAAGATCGCTCCTTCCTGATCGGGCTTTGATTCCAGCACCAGTGAGTCTTTCTGCAGCGTTCCAGAGTAATCGCGCGTGGTTCCGTCCGGCAGAACGGTTGAAAGCTGATACGTTTTCTGTTTGGGATCATACGACAGCAGAGCCGACTTCAGAAATTTTCCGTCCTGTACTTCGTAAGCGATTCCCGACTGTTGCGGATCAAACTTCCAGACCCATTCCGCCTTTTCCGACCAGGCTCCTTTGCGGGAATTGCGTTTGATCATGCCCACGCCACGCCAGCCGCCAATCAGCGAATTAAACTCAGACAGGGCCTGCTTGACCTCAGCTGGAATCGAGACCGATTTTTTCGCACTGGAAGCAGAAGCCGCTTTTTCAGGCTCTCCCTGAACGCTGCTGACAAACCAGAGCAGCGCAGAGACACACAACAGGCAGACAGCTGACTTGCAGAGATTTCGCATCAGATCGGTTCCTGACAGGGCAGACGGCAAAAGAGTCGATTGTGAGAGATTAAACACCACAACTCAATAATCCGACCGCAAAGACTGGCATTTTCTTATCGTATCACACCCGTCACCGGCTGCAAGAACCCAATCCCGCTTTATTCGCGGGTCAGCTGTTTGAACTTCTCATTCAGATCCTTGGTGATGGGTCCCGGTTTGCCGGTGCCGATCTGACGGCCATCGAGAGCCACCACTGGAATCACTTCCGCTGCAGAACCGGTCAGGAAACATTCGTCGGCAACAAAAATGTCGTGCCGGGTGAAAGGCGATTGTTCCACAGTGATGCCCGACTGCTCCGCCAGTTTAATGACCGCATTGCGGGTAATCCCTTCCAGAATGCCGGCATCCACGGGCGGTGTTTTGAGCACGCCGTTTTTGATGATGAAAATATTATCGCCCGTGCACTCAGCGACTTCCCCTTTGTGATTGAGCATCAACGCTTCAATACAGCCGGCGTCAGTCCCTTCGATCTTGGCCATAATATTATTCAGGTAGTTCAACGATTTCACCCGCGAAGACAGCGCCGCCGGGTGATTGCGGATCGTGGCCGCGGTGATGATCTTCAAACCATCGATATACAACTGCGGATCGTACAGGGAGATGTTATCCGCGATGATGATGACCTGCGGGTTGCTGGTGCGGCGGATGTCCAGCCCCAGGGAACCGGCACCGCGTGTGATGACCAGTCGTACGTAACCATCTTCGATGCTATTGGCAGCCACTGTCTCATTGACGGCTTTGATCATCTCTGCTTTCGATAGCGGAATCTCCAGCCGGATCGCCAGTGCGCTCTCATACAGCCGGTCGATGTGTTCCTGCATCAGAAAGACTTTTTTGCCGTAAACCCGAATCCCCTCGAAGACGCCGTCGCCATACAGCAGACCATGATCGAAGACACTGATTTTCGCCTCTTCCTTGGGAAGCAGTTTTCCATCGATATAAACTTGGAGCGACATTAGAATCTGGTACCATTCTCAAACTGGGCCAGAACATGGCTGGCAGGTTTTGGCGGACTTTCCATCCTGGCGGGGAATCAGTGAAATCCATTTCAGACAGAAGCAGCATACGCAGTGCGTATGCCATAGACACTACGCAGGCGGCAACGGTTCAATTCAAACAGCGGCTACTGACCGTTTGTATCTAAGCGGATGCCGAAGCGGGTTGAGATTTGCCCAGAACCTCGATCTGGCCTTCCGTCAGACGAACGGTTCGATGTGCCTGAGCGGCAATCGCGTTGTCGTGCGTAACCATGATAATAGTGAGCTGATCCTGCTCATTCAAGCTGGTGAGCAGGTCCATAATCTCTTTGCCGGTGCTGCTGTCCAGATTTCCCGTCGGTTCATCCGCCAGCAGGATCTGAGGCTTGGCAATCAGGGCCCGGGCAATCGCAGCCCGCTGCATTTCTCCACCCGACATTTCGGAAGGGCGGTGCTTGATCCGGTGAGACAGGCCCACTTTTTCAATGATTTCCAGCGCATCCTGTCTGAACTGTTTTTTCTTTTTCCAATATTCCCAGGTGGAATAGCGGATCATCAGCGGCGAAAGCACATTTTCCAGCAGGTTCAACTCGGGGAGCAGATGATAAAACTGGAAGATGAAGCCAAACACGCGGTTACGAATCTGATCACGGGCATGATCGGGCAGATCGTCAATCCGTTGACCTTCGAGGTGAATCTCGCCTACATCCGGAAAGTCGAGCAGACCGAACAGGTGCATCAACGTGCTCTTACCGGAGCCGGACTGACCCACGATCGACAGGAACTCGGCTTTCTGCACTTCCACATCGATGCCCCGTAACACGGGCACTTTGTGCTTGTCTTTTCGATAAGCTTTCTCGATGGCAATCGCAGATAACTGTGGATGAGGCATGGAAATCGTCTCGGTCATGAGTTCATACTCGACAATAACGGATTAGTAACGCTGGTTCAGAACCTGTCACAGAATGGGGTGAATGAACACTGGCGGCTATTCATAACGTAATGACTCTACCGGATGGAAGCGGGCTGCTTTGCGGGCCGGCAGAATACTCGCCAGGACCGCGATCACCATCGCTCCCACAGCCACCCAGAAGACCATCATCGGCTCAACGTGGGTCGAAATTTCCGGGAAGTAATAGATCCGCTGATCGAACACCTTGCGCCCGGTGAGCCACGTGATAAAGCCTTCGATCTCATTGATGTATTTCACAAACAGCAGTCCGACAACCACACCGACTCCGCTGCCAACCAGCCCCAGTGCCAGTCCGTAGGACAGGAAAATCGACATGATGCCGTTGGAACTGGCTCCGAGTGCTTTGAGAATCCCAATATCGCGTGTCTTCTCGATCGTGATCATGAAGAAGATCGCCAGAATACCAAAACCGGCTACCGCAATGATCAGGAACAGCAGCACATTCAGAATCGCCGATTCCACTTCAACGGCAGCCAGCAGTGGCCCCTGCTTGTCTTCCCAGGTACGTACCCGGTACTGACTGGGGGGCAATGCTTCTTCCAGCTTACTGACGACCATGGCGGCGTCATCCGGATTTTTCAACTTGATCTGAATGGAAGTAATTGCTCGTTCGCCACTCTCCGGTGTGATCATACCCCGTGCTACCTGCAGGTAATCCAGGTTACAAAACACGAGGCTGCTGTCGTGCTCACTCATATCGCTTTTGAACAGGTCAACAACGGTTGCATTAAAGTGAATTGGTTCCGGAGGATGCCCCGCGGTGACGGTGCTGATTTTGACATCGTCCCCCGGTTTGACGATCTGAAACATTTTCGTTTCGCCGGTTTCCGGATCTTCGTAAGGAAAGCTGACCAGCCCGTAACCGATATACACGCGGGCTTTCAGCGGCTCGCTGGGATCCCGTGCTTCCTGTTTGTCAAATTGACTGAAGGGATTGATGACTTTCTCTTTCTGGCCTGCAAACTTGGGTGCGTCGCCTTCAGACTTGGGTAGGGCGTCAAAAGGTGAGTCCCCGTTTTCCTTCGCAAATTTGGGCTCCGGTTCCGGATCGAGTGATTCAGACTCCTCAAAGGAGACCTGTTCGTTGCCTTCATCCACTTCTTCCAGGGGAGGTGGATTATGGTTCCAGCGATCGACCATCCACTGGGCCCGGGTGGTCCACTCTTTACGATACGACATCGCCTCGGGAGAGAGATCCCAGTTGGGGACCGTGCCTTCTTTCGTGTGCATCAGGTATTTGGCCAGCGGGCCGACAGTCGCCTTCGTTGCCGGATCAATCCCGATCAGGGTGACCGGTTTGCTCTGCCATTGAGAGCCGTACTGCACGCTGAGCATGGCGTAAATTTCCACCGTGGCTGTCATGCCCTCGATGTCGTTACCCACCGCACGCTGGATGCGGTCTTTGAGATCCTGCGTGTAATCTGCGCCATCAAGCGAGTTGGTTTCCACGATCACATCCGCCAGGATGCCCCGCAGACGGGTTCGCATGTCGGTGCTGAAGCCATCCATGACGCTGTTGACGACAATCATCGTCGCGACCCCCAGCGTCATACTGATGATGCTGGCCAGCGCAATGTAGCGCGTTTTCAAATATCGCAGGCAAAGTAATGATTTATACATGGGCCAATCCTTTGGCTGGTTCTTGCCGGCACTCAATTCTCCGAGGCCGGTCACATCCCTGGTTTACTCTTGCGGGGCCGGCTGTCCTTCGGGCTTGAGCAGTGGGAAGTAGATCACATCCCGAATGCTGTGACTGTTGGTCAGCAGCATGACGAGACGATCGATTCCGATTCCCAGTCCTCCGGCCGGCGGCATACCGACTTTCAACGCTTTAATAAAATCTGTATCCATTTTCGCCATCGAGTCCTCTTCCGAGAGCCCCGAAAGCTGTGTCTTAAACAGTTCTTCCTGCAGCAGCGGGTCATTTAACTCGGTGTAAGCATTCGCCAGCTCCATGCCCTGCACAAACAGCTCGAACCGTTCGGCAATCTCCGGATTGCCCTGCTTCCGTTTGGTCAGAGGACAGATCGAAGCCGGATAATCAATCACAAATACCGGACCGGTCAGATGCGCTTCGCAGGTCGCTTCAAACACTTCATTGAGCACCACATCCGGGTGCACGTTTTCTGTATCAATGCCATGCTGCTGGGCAACGGCAGCGACGGCAGCCGGATCGTGAGGATCACAGCCCGCATGTTCGCGGACCAGGTCGTGGTACTTTTTGCGTTCCCACGGGCCGCTGAAATCGATGGTCGTGTCTTCGCCCCAGGGCAGCTGCATCGTCTCACTGATCGCTTTGACGGCGTCGGTGACGATGGCTTCGGTCAGATCCATCATCGTCTCGTAATCGCCGTAAGCCTGGTAAACTTCAATCATGGTGAATTCGGGATTGTGTGTCGCGTCGATCCCTTCATTACGGAATACGCGCCCGATTTCATAGACGCGTTCCACACCACCGACCATCAGCCGCTTGAGGTGCAGCTCGAGTGCGATCCGCATGTAGAGCTCGATGTCCAGCGTGTTATGGTGTGTGATGAAAGGACGAGCGGCAGCACCGCCGGCGACCGCGTGCAATACCGGGGTTTCCACTTCATGGAACTTGTGACTGCGCAAAGTCTGGCGGACGGAATCGATAATCTGACTCCGCTTGAGCATCTTTTCCAGGACGCCTTCAGTATAAATCAGATCGAGCGAACGCTGACGCAGCAGCAGTTCCACGTCTTTCACACTGTGATGTTTTTCCGGGGGCTGCGCCAGTGATTTACAAAGCACAGTCAGCTCTTTGACAAACACGGAAATCTCGCCGGTCTCGGTGCGGCGGAGACAGCCATCGATGCCGATCAGGTCGCCCAGGTCGAGCTGGCCCATCAGCTCCCACTGTGCTTCGCTCAGGTCGCCCCGCGAGAACAGCAGCTGGATTTTTCCGGTCCAGTCTTTGATATCATAAAACCGCAGCTTGCCGGCTTTCCGCCGCAACATGATCCGCCCGGCAATCCGCACGTCTTCGCCATCGACGCCCGATTCTGCTGGGGCCTGGTTGCGTGCGTCTGCAATCGGAATGTGGCCATCAAACCGCTGCCCCCAGGGATCGAGTCCCAGGGACTGAATTTTCTCTAACTTTTTAATCCGTTCCGCTTCGAAACGGTTGGGTTTCACTTTGGACATTGAAATCGAAATTGCTTAGGTCTATGTGAGCGTGTTTTTACTGATATCAGGACACACACGAGCGGTAACCCGTTCAAAAAGTGTGTCAAAAAAGAGAATTTGTACGACAGAGAGAGGTGGGATAATGGCGAAATCTGCCGATCAGGTCAATGGCAACCCACCTCGAATATACAAACCACCACCGGGAACGGCAGATTTTCGTAGTTTTCTCAGGCCGACTCCCCGTCACAGTCCCAGCCAACGGGATCGGACTCCTCTTCACTGGCCCAGATCGTCAGCTCCGGAAACTGCTGCTGCAGCAGTTCTGCCATCTGTTCCATTGCCGGACGCTCCGTCGCGTAGTGCCCCGGCAGGATCAGTGCCATCTCCCGGGAACGGGCTTCCAGACAGGCATGAAACCGGGCTTCTCCCGTCAACAGTGCCTGACATTCATGTTTGTCTGCATCCTTCAGAAACTCAGCCGCGGCCCCACAGGCAATTCCCAGCCGCCGCACACGCATGGCGGGATCGCCGACAAACTGCAGATTTTCAATCTTCAGGGCCTGTTTGATCAGCTGATTCAGTTGCGCCAGCGAGAATTCTGCCGGCAGGTCACCAAATCGGCCGGCCCCCTGCTCCGGAGCCGACTCAGCCGAGACGGTCTGCGGCCTCAAGATGCCGACGTTTTCGAGCCCCAGCAGGCTGGCCAGCTGCCAGTTGATCCCCCGCTCGGCACTGTCGTAACAGGTATGCGGGCTGTAAACCGAAACCCGAGCCTGGATCAGATCGAGCAGCATTTTTCCCTCGCTAGAAGCCGTAGTGATCTGCTGCACAGGCCGAAACAGAATTGGATGGTGACTGACAATCAGACTGGCACCGGCTGCAATCGCTTCGGCTGCCACATCTGGTGTGAGTGTCAGGCAGGTCAGGATTTTTTCCACTTGAAACGTCGGATCCCCCGTCAGCAGACCGACGTTATCCCAGCTCTCGGCCAGTTCGGGGGGGGCTAAATTGATCAGGAAATCCTGAATGTCCGCGACGCAGGTCATATTTTGTGACTCCCATTCATCAGGGGATTGCCCCCTGTGCCAACTCCACTCTCTTTAGCGAAGTGGTTCTTTTGTGTAACAAATCTGAATTGATCAATGTAACACACAGCACTATACTTAACCAGAACCAAACCCACGCGTTTCATTACTGCGAATTTATGCAAGGTCTGACCATGACTCTGATTCATCGATTAATTGCTTTGTTCGTAATCGCCTTCGGCGCCTGCATCGTTCTGAACGGGCCCGACATCCTGATCTACCTGGTCGCCCAGGCCGCCATCTCGGGCACATTCATCTTCATGTGCCTCAAGAAAGAGCGCGAAATCACCGCCAAACAGAATCAGGCCGAGTCCGGAACGGAATAGTCCGAGCTACTGGAACAGCCTGGATCCTGAAAAAATCGGTTTCCTGAGCCGGAAGTCTCTCCACTGGCAAGACATTTGTGGACAGAGTCGGTTAGAATGTGGGTGAATGTTTTGAACGTTTCTCACCCTAACCACGAAGTAACCCAAGTATGCTGTTTCCCAAATCCCGCTCACCTTACCACACTCAATCTGCCCGATCGGCCTGCAAACGCGGTTTCACACTGATCGAACTCCTGGTTGTCATCGCCATCATCGCCGTCCTGGTCGCTCTGATCCTGCCTGCCGTCCAACAGGCACGCGAAGCAGCACGCATGGCACAATGCAAAAATAATCTGCGTCAGATCGTCCTCGCGTGTCACATGTACGCGGATTCGAATGGCGGTTACTGGCCCCGGGCGGCGCCCGATCAGCACGTCGGTTTCGGAGGCAAAAAACGCTGGCACGGAGAACGGCAGACGACAGATGCCACGACCAAGTTCCAGGCACACCTGGGACCGCTGGCACCGTTTCTCGAACAGAACGCGGAAATTAAAAAGTGCCCCACCTTTGGAAACTTTGCTGCACACGGAACCGTCTCCAACGCCTTTGAAGGGGGCACTGGCGGTTACGGCTACAATCAGGCCTATCTCGGGGGAACGTCCTGGAAATACTCCTATCCCACCAGCAATATGGTCGCGACAAACATGCGGGAAATCGGTAGCCTGGCCCGCACGGTCGCTTTCGCCGATGCCGCCCTGGCCCAGGGATTTCCGGATCTGCACATCATCGAATACAGTTTTATCGAACCCCCGTACTTCATCGATAACTGGACCCCCACCTTCCAGGAAGCTCCCTGGCGGCCCGATCCTTCCATTCACTTCCGTCACACCGGCACCGTCGCCAATATCGGCTGGGCCGATGGGCGTGTGACCTCAGCCGTCATGTCGGGAACCGGCACTTCCGCTTACGGCGGTGATCCGAAGAAATTCCAGATCGGCTGGTTCGGCCCGATGGACAGCAACGTGCTCTTCACGAATAAAGACAAACTGGAAGCAGACATGGGAGGCGTCCAGTAATGGGGATTCCGTGTCGTCTGCTTTGTCTGCTGGCACTCGGCCTGCTCATTCAGGGCTGTTCGGAAGAACGACCTTTTGTGCCTCAGCCCTCGGCAGAATATGTGGTCATGGTGGACCCCGAGGGGAAAGCGGACAATATTCTGCTGGAACAGTTCTTTAAACAGGAACAGCACACCGCAGGCACGAAAGTGCTGGTGATGGATAAACAGACTCAACAACAGGCACTGATCACGCCGTCGGAACTGCTGCAGCAGAACCCCAATGCCGGCCGGTACCTGGTTTTCAAACACGATGATCCGGAGCGTCCCTTTGACGATCTGCCGGGCGCTTCCACTAAAACAACTACGGATACGACACCATGAAACGCTTGCATATCATTCCACTACTCGTGCTGTTCTGCCTCGCCACAGCACCTCTGTCTGCCCAGACCGTCAAAACCATCGCCGGCACCGGCAAGCTCGGACACACGGGCGACGGCGGACCGGCAGCCAAAGCCCAGGTCGGAGAACCCTATGGGCTGACGCTCGGTCCCGACGGCGCTCTCTATGTCTGCGAAATTAAAGGCCATGTCATCCGTCGCATCGATGAGAAGTCAGGTAAGATCTCAACTGTTGCGGGTTCCACAAAGAAAGGCTACAGCGGAGACGGCGGTCCTGCCCTGGAAGCGAAGTTGAATGAACCCTACGAAGTTCGCTTCGATAAAGCAGGCAACATGTACTTCGTTGAGATGGTCAATAACATTGTCCGCCGCGTTGATGCGCAGACCGGGAAAATTTCAACAGTCGCAGGCACCGGCAAGAAAGGCTTCTCAGGGGACGGAGGACCAGCGACCAAAGCCACCTTCTCCCGCCCGCACTCAATCGCCCTCGACAATGATGACAACCTGTATATTTGCGACATCGGCAACCATCGCATCCGTCGTGTTGACCTGAACACAGGCATGGTTTCCACCTTTTCCGGTACCGGCGAGCGCAAGCCAACGCCTGATGGTGCTCCCGTTTCCGGTACACCACTGAACGGACCCCGGGCACTCGACTTCTTCGCAGATGGGAACGGAAAGGGTTCGCTCTATCTCGCTCTGCGGGAAGGCAACATGGTTTACCGCATCGATTTGGACAATGGGACTTTACATCACATTGCAGGCACTGGTAAAAAAGGATATACGGGGCACGGCGGACCGGCGAAAAAAGCCACACTGTCCGGCCCGAAAGGGATCTCCGTCGCCCCTAATGGAGACATCTATCTGGCGGATACTGAAAGTCACACCATCCGCTTCATCCGTAAACAAGATGGGACTATTGAAACTGCTGTCGGAGACGGCAAACGGGGAGACGGCCCGGACGGCGATCCTGCCAAATGCCGCATGGCTCGACCCCACGGCGTGTACGTCGGCCCCAAAGGCAACGTCTATATTGGTGACAGTGAAACTTATCGCGTTCGCAAGTTAACAACGGGAAAACAATAATGCACATGCTTCAGCCAGCCTATCGTCTATTGAGTTACTCCTCTGTCACCGCCCTGCTGGTCGTGCTGACAGGTTCGATCCATCTTTCAGCCGGAGAAACCTGGCAGCGCCAGGAACTGGACGCCGCCTTCCGCTCAGAAGGGTCTGCCGCTGCCGACGTCAACAAAGATGGCAAAATGGATGTCATCGCCGGCGACGTCTGGTATGAAGCGCCTGACTGGAAAATGCACGAAGTCCGCAAGCCCGGCAAATTCGTGGCGGGTGTCGGCTACAGCGACAGCTTCTGCAACTTCGCCTATGACATCAACCAGGACGGCTGGACCGATTTCATCTACGTCAGCTTCCCCGGTAAAGAGTTCTACTGGTACGAAAACCCCAAGAACAAACCGGGGCACTGGAAAGAACATCTGATCTGGCACAGCATCTGTAATGAAACTCCCAAGTTCACTGACCTCACCGGCGACGGGAAACCGGAACTCATCTTCGGTTCGCAGCCGGAAAAACAGATGGGCTACATCGAAATTCCCTCACCTGATCAGACCACGAAGAAATGGGACTTCATCCCAATCAGCCAGCCCGGCGATCCCATGCGGAACGGAACCTTCAAGTATTACCACGGGCTGGGCGTGGGCGATTTTAACAACGACGGTCGCCAGGATGTGATCATTCCTGATGGCTGGTGGGAAGGACCGGAAAAACTGGGCGAAGGCCTCTGGGAATTCCATCCCTTCAAACTAACCGCGACTGGAGAAGCCCCCGAAAAGATGGCCGACCTGTACGTACAGGATCTCGACATGGACGGTGACAATGACATCATTGGCAGTTCTGCCCATGCGTTCGGCGTCTGGTGGTTTGAAAACCTGACCGGTGGCGACTCGCCCAAATTCAAGGCGCACCTGATCGACAAGAGCTACTCGCAGACCCACGCGATGCATTTCATCGACATCAACGGTGACGGCCAGAAAGATATGGTCACCGGAAAACGGTTCTTTGCTCACAACGGCAAAGATCCGGGTGGCAAGGAACCCGTAGTGATGTACTGGTATGAAATCAAACGCAACAAAGGCAAAGCCCCCCAGATCATTCCCCACAAGATTGAAGCCGGGAATGACACAGGCGTCGGCACCCAGTTTTCCATGGCCGACATGAACGGTGACGGGCGGCCTGATATCGTGCTGTCCAACAAAAAAGGAGTGAACGTGCTGATCCAGAAATAAGCACGCTCTACAAATCAGACGCAGGATCACGGCTTGTGGTCCTGCGTTTTTTTACGCCTGCTGCCGGCTTCTTTCATCGAGGACCCGCTGATAGATTTCACGCAAGCGGCGGGTCATCGTCTCGTGGCGGAACTGATCTGTAAATCGCTCGCGCCCCGTCTTACCAAAACGGGCGCGTTTTTCGGGATCTGCAGCCAGTTCGATGAGGGCCTGAGCCAGCGGCTCGATTGATTCCGCGGGCAGCAGATAACCGGTCTCTTCGGGAATCACCACTTCCCGGGCACCATCCACGTCATAAGAAACGACCGGCTTGCCGGCAATCAGTCCCTGGGGCAGTACGCGTGCCAGCCCTTCCCAGACGCTGGTATGCACGACGATATCCATCGCATGAATCAGCTCGGGCACCCGTTCGGGGGGCACCAGGCCGGCAAAAATGAAATTCTCCGTCAGCCCCAGTTCGGCAATGCGCTGCTCGAACTCGGCCCGCAAGATTCCGTCCCCCACCAGCAGGAACCGGACCTGGGGCTGTGCGTCGACCACCTGCCGTGCTGCTTCGATCAGATACTTATGCCCTTTCAAATGAAACAGCCGCGCCACCTTGCCGATCACGATATGCCCGGGCTCGATGCCCAGTTCCCGCCGCACCTCTTCCGGTGGACGCGGGGGCGTGAGGAACGGCTCGACTTCCATCCCACTGTAAACGGTATCACAGCGGTCTTTCGTCGTAATACCGGCAGCGACATACTGATCGGTCATTGCATCACATACGCTGATCAGCCGGTCGCATCTTCGGGCCGCCCATTTCTCAGCAGCAATGTAAGCATGATAATGCAACGGAGACTGGCCGAAGTGAAAGGCGGCACCATGAATCGTATGCACACAGGGGAGCTTCAGATGCCAGGCGGCAGCCCGCCCCAGGATGCCCGCCTTCGAGCTGTGCGTGTGAACCAGGTCCGGCTGATAGTCGCGCAGGGCCGCGATCAACTCCCGGTAAGCCCGCCAGTCGTTCAACGGACTGAGGCTGCGGAGCAGGTGCGGAATGATCTGCAGATCAAAGCCCCCCTGCTCGGCCCGCGGAATCAGCGTTCCTTCCGGGCCGGTCGTCGGTCCAGTCATCAGCGAAACTTCGTCACCATAGTCCCGAAACTGATCTTCGACTGTATAAAGCGTATTCTGCTGCGCACCGCCGATGATCATCCGCGTGATAATATGTGCCACTCTCACGCGAACACCAGCCTCTGGTCTCGCGGCCCGGGGACTGTTCCGTGCCTGTGGAATCGACTTTGCATGACCTGCTGACTGAACCTTCTCTGTTTACTTAACTGGCTGGCGGCGGGGGCGGCGGAGTCGCTGCCTGGAAGAATCCGGCCAGTTGGGGAACCTGACCTGCAGGTAACCAGCCTGACATGCCGGCTGACCACACTTGAGTGTTAGCGGTAATCTGCCCTTTAGTAATTCCGTCCGCAATGACTTCCATCGAGAAAGGTCCCTGCGATTGTCCATTGGCAGCGATGTGCCAGGCTGCTGCTGGCGGCGGCGGGGGAGCCATCGGGCCGGGGGCCCCTGCTCCTCCGGGCTGCATCATCCGGTTGGCCATCGCGAAGCCCATGCCCAGACCCATACCATCGGCGGCACCGCCTCCGGCCGGGTTTTCGGCTGCCGAGAGCATCGCCTGCCCCATCTGGTACTGCTGGAACTGGTTCATGTCGCCAATCACACCCATGCTGGTCCGTGTATCGAGTGCTTTCTCGACACTTTCCGGCAGCGAGATATTCACGATCAGCAGCTGGGGGACTTCCAGGCCGTATTCATCGTCGATCCGTTCATTGACGACTTTCTTCAACTCACCTGAGATTTCTGTGTATTTGGAAGCCAGGTCCAGGGCAGCGTACTTGGATTCTCCCAGAAGATCAGCAAAGGAACTGATAATGATGGAACGCAACAGCTCATTGATTTCACTGGAGTCAAACTCGGCATCGGTCCCCACCAGTTCTTTGACCAGAATCCGGGGATCGTTGGCTTTGAGTGAATAGTTGCCGAACGCCCGCAGCCGAATCGGGCCGAATTCAGGATCCCGCAGCATGATCGGATTGGGAGTTCCCCACTTCAGATCCGTGATCTGGGTCGTATTGACGAAATAGACTTCCGACCGGAACGGGCTGTTGAAGCCGTGCTTCCAGCCCTGCAACGTTCCCAGAATGGGCAGGTTGTCTGTCGTGAGCTGGTAGTGCCCCGGTTCAAACACGTCGGCCACCTGCCCACGATGGACGAACAGCGCCATCTGCCCCGGCCTCACGATCAGTTCGGCACCATTTTTGATTTCATTCTGATAACGGGGAAAACGCCAGGTGAGAGTATGCTTTGAATCATCGACCCACTCGATGATATCCACCAGCTCTGCCCGTAATTTATCCATCCAGAATCCCATATCGATATCCCCTGTCTATCTGATTGCTGTTACTTTTATCTGATTGGTTGAATGGTCAATGAGAAAAAGGGGCCACGAACGTGCCGCTGATCTGATTGTACCCCTCTGTCAACTTGGCCCGCAATCAAAGAAATCGCTGACCGGGTGAATATTCTCGAATCAGCGGCCTCTCACAGCAAAAATCCTGCCTGTTGATACCGCCCGCCTGCAAAGTCATTCCCGCAGACGCGAAATACCTGACAGGAGAAAACGGGAAACCGCCCGTTCTGGATCAAAAAACAGCCGAAATTCTGCTAAAAAACCACGAAAAACCGGAGCGTTTTCGCTTCAATAAATTGCTGTTGACCTGTTTTGTTGAAAGTTTTACATTTCCGCCGCGCTCTTATGGTAGAGCTTGAGACAAGGAAGTTTCGTAAATCTTCTGACGAATCAGTATCAACGTGATTGATGACTCCGGAAACGTTTCCTCGCGATCCGCAGACCCAAAGGATCGTGGAACCCGGCCAGGAATGCCGGTGGGGGTGAACTCAGGCAATCACATGATCCACCCGCGTCGGATACAAAAATGGAGATTTTAAGCAATGGGCGAACCGACCCCAAACCCGCATGCGACCCCAGCCAAGACAAACTCAAAACGAAAAATCATCTTTTTCGCAGCCGGTACCGGACTGGTTCTTCTCGCTGGCGTCCTCTTTTTTCAGACCTTTAACGCCAAAACCGGATCTGCGGGAGAAGACAAATCAGCAGGCAAAGTACGCCTCACAGGAAATCAGCCCTCCGTTCGCAGTCAGCCTGTTGCGAAAGTCGGTAGCCTCGTGATCACAGAAGACGAACTGGCCCGCGAATGTATCGCCCTGTATGGTCCGGAAGTCCTGGAAAACGTGATCAACCGTGCCATCATCGAGCAGGCCTGCCAGAAAGCAGGCGTAACTGTCGAGCAGGCTGAAGTACACGCCGAAGTCGAAAAGATCGCCAAACGCTTCAACCTGGATACCAAAACCTGGTACGACATGCTGCTGGCAGAACGCAAGATGAACCCCAACCAGTACCGCCGCAATGTGATCTGGCCGATGCTGGCCCTCCGCAAACTGGCCGGACAGCAGACGCACCTGACGCAAGCCGAACTCCAGAAAGCCTTCGTTCGTGATTATGGCCCACGCGTCAAAGCCCGTATGATCATGATGGACAACCTGCACCGGGCTCAGAAAATCTGGGACGATGTCAAACGGAATCCGGACGACTTCGAACGCCAGGCCCGCGATTACTCCATCGAGCCCAACAGCCGTGCTCTGGGTGGTGCCATCCAGCCCATTCCACAGTTCTCTGACAATGAAAGTCTCTGGAAAGCCGCATTCAAGCTGAAAGAAGGCGAAGTTTCAGGAATTATTCAGATCGGTCCCAGTCGGTATGCCATTCTGAAATGCGAAGGACGTACCGAACCGGTCGTCACCAGCATCGACGAAGTCAAAACCCAGCTGGTCGATCAGCTGACCGAAGAACAGACCCAGGAAGCAGTCGCCCGGGTCTTCGCCAAGCTGAAAGAAGAAACCCGCGTCGACAACTACATCACCAACACCGTCACCGGTGGTGTCTCACAGACCTCGGGCACCAGCTTCGGCAAAGCTCCGGTTCAACAGGCCATTCCCAGTCCCACACAGGGACTGAACCGTCCGACTCGTTAAGAGCGGATCTGGCCTGAATTTTCTCCTGCAAGAGAACCAGTTCACCCCGGCGCGTGTCAGTCCTGACTTACTGACACGCGTTTTTTTCGTGTCCTGTCATGCTCTGTGAAAAATTACTCATATTCCGCAGGCGCATTTTTCAGGACAATCGCGTAAAATGACAAAAGTCAGGCCCGAGCCAGCGCCTCCGGTGGAAGCGATTGGAACAGACGACCTCTGGCCGACAGTAGACAAATATTACAGGTAGTGTTTTCATTATGCGTGGCGAATCCGAAGTTCCCTCTTCAGATGACGGTTTTACCATCCCGGTTGCTGAACGAGTAAAGCGTTTACCCCCTTACCTTTTCGGAAAAATCAACAAGCTGAAATACCAGAAACGGGTGGCGGGAGTCGATGTCATTGATCTGGGAATGGGGAACCCTACGGACCCGCCAGATCCGTTGATTATCGAGAAAATGGCCGAGGCGGTCGCCGATCCGCGGAACCACCGCTATTCGGTCGCCAACGGGATTGCCAATCTGAGAAAAGAAGTGACGGCCCGCTACTGGAAAAAATATGGGGTCCGTCTCGATCCAGATTCGGAAGTGGTTGCGTGTATCGGCTCCAAAGAGGGCTTCAGCCACCTCTGTCTGGCGCTGATGGGCCCCGGCGACACCGCGATCGTTCCGTCCCCTTCCTTCCCGGTTCACGTGTACGCCGTGATGCTGGCCGCAGGAAACGTGATTGAACTCGATGTCCGCGAGCCGGACCAGTTTCTCTCGAACATCGCTTACACATGCGAACACCTGTACCCCAAACCCAAGGTTGTGGTCGTGAACTTCCCCCACAACCCGAGTGCCACCGTCATCGAACAGGATTTCTACGTCGAGCTGGTACGTCTGGCCCGGAAATACTCGTTCCTGGTCATCAGCGACTTCGCCTACGCCGACATCTGCTTTGACGGTTACAAGGCCCCCAGCTTCCTCGCCACTCCCGGTGCTTCGGAAGTCGGCGTTGAATTTACGACCATGAGTAAAGGCTACAGCATGGCCGGCTGGCGTATCGGCTTCTGCTCGGGGAATTCAGAGATGGTCCGCGCGCTCTCTACCATCAAAGGCTACTACGACTACGGCCTGTTCCAGCCGGTTCAGATCGCTGCGATTGTCGCGATGCGGCACTGTGAAGCAGCCGTCGACAGCATTGCTGCCGAATACCAGCAGCGGCGGGACGTCTTCTGCAGTGGTCTGGAGCGCCTGGGCTGGGAAATAGAACGCCCCAAAGCCGGCATGTTCGTCTGGGCCAAAATCCCTGAGCCGTGGGCTCAGATGGGATCAATGGATTTCGGAATGAAACTGCTGGACGAAGGGGGCGTGGCCGTCAGCCCTGGACGTGGATTTGGTGAAGACGGCGAAGGCTACCTGCGGATGGCCATCGTTGAAAATTCCCAACGGTTAAGGCAGGCCGTCAAGCAGATCGGTAAAGTGATGAAGTCGGAAGAAATCACCGCCGAGAAATAAACCGACAGAAAACTCCCGACCACGCACTCTGATCCAAACCAGGATCAGAGTGCTCAGGTCGCCTGTCGCTGATCGTCGATCGACTTCATAAAGCCCTCGATCTGGTTGTCAGCCAGCTCAATTTTGCCTGCATCCGGACCAATGCGAATCCCGGTCCGCTGCATCGGCTGACGTTGTTCGCTGATCTGATTCTCTTTGATGACCAGGTCCGAAGTGCGCCCCGTAATATCGATGGCCACACCATTGGCGGCACCGCTGTTGATGATCTGATTTTTGACCACCGTATTCCGGTTGGCCCAGAAGTTCTTGCCGCGGGCATCATTGCGGAACAGAATCCCGACTTCTTTGCTGTCGGCAACGATATTCTCGCGCATCACATTGTCGGTATCGTTATGACCGATGGAGATGCCGATATCGTTTCCGGTCAGCTGGTTCTTTTCTGCCAGTCCGAATTTCACACCCCAGCACCAGAACAGTCCGATATGATTGCGTTCAAAGCGGCTATTCTGAATCAGGGGCCGCTGTGCCCCGGAACCGGGGTGCACACCCAGGCCGGCGTGATCATGACTGTGACAGTTTTCGACTTTCACGTCATGACAGATCTGAAAGCTGATGCCGTCCCCGTTGTAGTTGCGCGCAGTCACATCCCGGATCGTGTAGCGATTGCAGTCCTGCAGAAAGATACAGCCGCCATAATTCCCGTTCAGGTTGGTATTGTTTTTTCGATTGCCGTCCAGCGTCAGATTTTCAATCACGACGTTACGGGTATACTCGCTGGTGAGTAACGGGAACAGTGAAGAGACCGTCGGCTTCCCGGAGAGCCAGACATTTTTTCGCAGTCCGTCATTCAGCTTGAAGCGGTTCCCCGAGCGGGCCACGAGCGTACGTTTAATCACATCCTGTCCGCCGGTACTCGGATTTTTTGTCACCAGCACGACACCATCACCCACCTGAAAACCGGCCGACTTCTCGAGAGTAATTTCCTGATCGTACCAGTCCGAATCTTCGGAGACTACAACAGTTTCCGACGGACCTTTCGTGATGATTGTCTCGGAACCACTTCCCAGCAGCCGGATATTTGACGGCAGATGCAGGGCATTCCGCAATGTAAACGTACCGGGCAGAATCTTTACGGTGCCGCCCCCTTTGCCCGCGATATAATCGATGGCAGCCTGCAATGCTTTATCACTGTTCCCTGTGATATCACCTTTTTCGGTTCCTACAGAGATGGAGAGACGCTCATCCCAGTCTGGTTCGAACCGCTGATCTCCGTCGGTGGCCCGCGGATGCTTCACCGCTGGTGGCTTACCCAGAGCACTCCCGGCAGCGATAGACCCCAATCCGGTCGCGAGTGTAGCCCCCAGAAACTGGCGACGAGAGAAGGACGATGAACTCATAATAGACTCCGGGAGAAGGTGACGGACGGACTTAGTTAACACTCTTAATAATCAGTCTCCCTCAAGCAGACTCCCAGTTCAAGAGAAATCTTCTCCAAATGAGGAATCGCCTCGAAGCACTTGCCCTGTCGGCCGTCTGCCTGTCACTTTCAGACACGCAGGCTCATCGGTGTCGTGATTCTTTTCCGTAAATCACAGAGAGGGGAATCAACGTAATCTGTGATTCTGCCAGTCCGTTATTTTTGGTGCGATCTCCGGCACAATGCCCGAGCAGCACGCCGTCCTTCGTGAATTCTATCGCGGTATAACAATACCACCCGTTCGGATTGTCTTCCACGTTCTGAATCTGCTGCCAGGTCTGTCCCTCGTCTTTCGAGATCGCAACCGTCAACGGAGTTCGCTTTCCGCGCAGTTCCGGGCGGATGTCCTGGTGATTATTCCAGACAAGCAGCAGGTCCCCGGTAGAGGGAATGCGTTCAATAGACGCAGGGGAGACGGGAGAGATGATATTCGAGGGTTTGAGAGTGGAAAACGTCTTCCCGCCATCTTTCGATATCGCCACATACTGGCTGCCACCATTCGTTCGGCAGAATCCCATAATGGTACCATCCTTGAGTTCAACAATTCCCGGTTCCTGCATATAAGGTTGCTTCTTGCCGGGTTGCGTTTCGACTTCAGCCGCCTCTCCGCGGGACCAGTTCTTCCCCCCATCGTCCGAGTAATAGCAGAGGAAGCGGGCATTGGGATTGAACCGGTTCGAGCCGGGCAGATTCTCGTGCAGTGCCAGCGGCAGAACGAGTCGACCCTTTTTCAACTGGATCACCCGGTCATTATTCATGACATAGTAACCGACCTCCGACTCAGGAATGATTTCCGTCGCTTCGCTCCAGGTCGCTCCTTCATCACGACTGATACGCATCACCGGACGCAGATCATGAATGGAGTTTTTCCGCAGATAGAATAGAGCAATCGAACCGTCCTGCAGGCGGAGCAGCGAGACCGACATGATATTCTGTTGACCGTCGTTCTCCATAATCAACTTATCCTGATCAGTCCAGGTTTTGCCTCCGTCCGCAGAAAAACGACCTGCGAGACAGGCGGATGAATGATCTGCCGCACCGCCGGTGAAATGAGTGTAGACAAACAGGATGCGACCATCTTTCAGCGTGATGAAGTCCCCTTCACTGTTACGGGGATTATCGCCTGCAGGAGGCAACTGCAGTGCCCGCTTTGCTTTGCCATTCTCTGCCAGGGAACTGGATGCTTTCTCACCGGCACTCAGAAAAGTCACTGGCAGCAAACCTGCCAGCATGATGATCCCAGCGAACTTGAGGACTCTCATCAGAAATACCTGCTTTCTATTCATTGATCGTTTCGACAGTCCGAGTGAGCGATAATCAACTTTGGCGATTTAAATTAATGGAGTTTATTTACTGGCCTCTTTGATTGGACTGAAAGCAGTTCTGTTCTTCAAGCAGCGGGCTTTTGATTTTGTTGTTTTCCCGGTAAATGTCATAAGCGACTGTCTGTCGGAGAGTTAGTATTATTCGGTCTGTGACCGGATGAGGCGCGTCAGAGCCCTGTATTCCAGCGCTCCGAGTACAGGTCGGGGCGGATCCGGCTCCTGTTCGTGCCTGAGTTAAAAACCTCAAAAAAATCAGTTCCACATAAACACATGTAACGGCTCAAGATAGACCCCGCATGTGCCACGGCGCGTTTCGAATTCTCAAAAATTTGTTGACAATTTTTTATTCTGGTTTTAAATGGAAGATGCTTTTACAACAGTTCAAATGGGTTTTCGCCCCGGATAAGTGAGTCTTTTCCTGTCAGTTCTGACAGTTAATGTGACGTGAAATATATATCCCTTATTCTTATCTGAACTCTAAATCGCGCTTCATCGCTGTCTGAAATTTGCGTTCGCACAGATTGTTCTCACTTCTATCGTACTCAATGCTGTGTGCATGCTGAGTTTCGCTTCGCCAATAGCCGGGAAAGAGTCGGATGAGAGTAAGAGAAGTTCTTTATTTCTCTTATTTCACTTTAATCTCCGGAGGTGAAGATGAAACGGCTCACAAGACACAAGCGAGGTTTTACCCTGATTGAACTGCTGGTGGTTATCGCCATTATCGCGATTCTCATCGCTCTGCTGCTCCCTGCAGTTCAGTCCGCACGAGAAGCGGCCCGGCGTTCCACCTGTAAAAACAATCTGAAACAAATTGGACTGGCGCTACACAATTATCATGATGCCCACCGCGTTTTCCCCATTGGTGCCAACAATATCGGCAGTGGGAATTTCGTAGACGTAAACCCTCAGCCAACTCTGGCTTTAAATCATACAGGCTGGTTGCTGCTCCTTCCCTTCCTGGATCAGGCGCCCCTGTATAACAAATTCAATTTGAATATCGCCACCAATGGTCATTACGGCCCCCCTTCCAGTTCAACACCCAACTCCATAACGGGGGTTGCAGGGGGCTGGCCTAATGCCAACAGTTCGCTGGTGCAGGTCAAACTGCCTGTACTGCTCTGCCCCTCCGACGAAGGGGAAGACATCGAAGTCCGAACAGATGCCGCAAATTACATCGCCAGACATGCGAGATGTAACTATCTGTTCTGTGCGGGCGGTCATGGAAATGGCTGGTCCGGGGGTCGACTCTGGGTCATCTACAAAACCAGTGCCAGCAACCTGGCAGACGGACGGACCGGAATCCGTTATCGCGGTATGTTTGGATACAATGGTGCTGCCAAAATCAAGGATATTAAAGACGGTACCAGTGTGACCATCGCGGTTTGCGAAGGATCAATTAACAACCGTACCAACGATGCTTACACACCAATCTGGGCCGGCTATCGTCGCTATGGCACTTTCGCAGTCAACCACCCCAATATTGATGCGAATCACATCAATAACGCCCGGTACCACATCAATGGCCCCCTGCATGTGCCTGGCATGACCGGCTCCGGCTCGACAGCGGATAACCGACATCATGTGGGTGTCGCCTCCAGCGTCCATGAAGGGGGGATTCATGTCTTAATGGGAGACGGCTCGGTCCGTTTCCTGTCAGAAAACATGGATAAAAATACCTATGCCCTCCTGACTCGTATCAATGACAGCCAGGTTCTGGGCGAGTATTAATCCCCGGATTCATTCTCCTGTTCAATCCTTAGTTAACCCGCTCGTTAAAATCTGAGCCCGGCGCGTCATGCGCCGGGCTACAAGTTAAAGGAGAAGATTGTGAAACACCTTCACAAATTTCTGCCCTGTTTGCTCTGTCTCTGTGGCTTAATCTGGGTTGCCGGCTGTTCCAATGGTTCAGAAGCATCACCCGATGCGGAAAAGCCCGTTGAAGTCGGTGATGAAGGGTCACTGGCACTGCCACCGGAATAACCTCACTCTCTCAAGGTTTTTACTGATCACTGAATCACAAACAGAAGCCGGCTGTCTTCCCTCAATCTGGAGCAGCCGGTTTTTTCTTTTCCGGAATCACAATTTCACATATTTTCTCAACGCATTCACAACTCCCTGTCCCCCAACATTTTTCCGTCCTGGAAATTCTATCATTCGATCTGCTCTGAAAAATTAATTGATTTTTTTCGAAACAATTACGCGGTTCGAAAGTTCATTAGAGGCAGATTTCAATTTCCGCTGTATTGACTGGCTCCACTCTGGATGACCAGACCGGTCGGAGTGCCTGAATCGTCTCCAGTCTATTACAGCGCTCGCGATTCGCTGAACAGTTTCTCCATTGAATTCATTCTGAATGAAGTGGTTTTCGGTTTCTCATTTATCTCATTTCTGAAAGAGAACTTCCATGAAGCGGATACGTAGACTAAGGCCCGGCTTTACCCTGATTGAACTGCTGGTGGTCATCGCCATCATTGCAATTCTGATTGCGCTGCTGCTACCTGCTGTCCAGCAGGCACGCGAAGCCGCCAGACGATCGACCTGCAAAAACAACCTGAAACAGATCGGACTGGCACTCCACAATTACCATGAAGCACATGGTGTCTTTCCTCTCGGCTCTACGAATGCGGGCAGCACTGTCATGCCCACCAATGCCAATATTACGCTGGCATTAAACCACACTGGCTGGCTGCACCTGCTCCCCTATCTGGACCAGGCTCCCTTATACAACCAGTTCAACTTAAACATCGCCACCAATGGGCATTACCGGGGACTGTATACCGGAGTTGTCGGGGGCTGGCCCAATGCCAACAGCCCGCTGGTGCAGACCATCATCCCGATCCTGCTCTGTCCGTCTGATGAAGGGGAAGATATCGAAGTCAGAACGGACGCGGACGGCTTCATCGCCAGCCATGCCCGGGCCAACTACCTGTTCTGTGCGGGCGGCCATGGAAACGGCTGGGTCGATAACCAGATCTGGTCTGTCTACAAAGACAGCGCCAGCAATCTGGCGAGCGGTAAAACCGGAATCAAATATCGTGGAATGTTTGGGCATAATGGCGCAGCCAAAATCAAAGATGTCAGAGACGGATTAAGTCAGACCATCTCGGTTTGCGAAGGCGCCATCCAGGGAAGGTCTGACGATGCCTACTCGCCGATCTGGGCCGGTTATCGCCGCCATGGCACCTTTGCCGTCAATCACCCGAACATTGACCCCAACCACATCAACAACGCCCGGTACCATATCAATGGTCCCCTGCACGTACCTGGCATGACCGGCTCTGGAACGACTGCAGACAACCGTCATTACGTCAACGTCGCTTCCAGCGTCCATGAAGGTGGGATTCATGTTTTAATGGGAGATGGTGCAGTTCGCTTCCTCACCGAAAACATGGATAAAGATACCTATGCCCTGCTGACAAGAATCAATGACGCGCAGGTATTAGGTGAATACTGACCGATTGCCCTATCCTGACCAGCCCAGAGAGATCTTCCGGTTCAGACACAACAACCCCCGTGGAGATCTCCGTCTGGTCACTTCACCGTTACAGGAGAATTTCATGATACGAATGATACGAATGATATCCCTGCGAATAAAACAAGGCAGCATCTTCAGCCTGATTCTGCTGCTGGCACTGGCAGGCTGCTCGAAAGGCGCCCCCGAAGATTCTGTTGACAGCAAACCTCCCGAAATGATGGGAGACGAAGGCAAGATGGTCCCGCCTCCGTAAAGAGTACCGCTTTTACATCAAAACAGGGCAGACCCTGCTTGAGTCTGCCCTGTTCAAAACGGGGACCAGTGCTGTCCGTTTTCAGATTCTGCTGAGTCAGTGTGCTCCGTGCAGAATGATTATTTTTTCCCTTTGATTTCAAATTTGAAAGGTTCGTTTGTTTTACCAACTGTCGCAGTGAGCGGCGACGATTTGGGATCGTTGTACATATCGGGAAGTTGATTCATGGCTCCGACATCGGCTGCCATCTCTTCACCCCCGATGGGACTTCCATCCGGCTTTACCAGACGGGTTACCAGGACGCGATAAGTCCCTTCTGCAACACCATCACGCTGGTCACGATCTTTAAGCGTGAACTTACCAGAGGCATCCGTGGCGCCAAATCCGCCATTCCCCTTTGTGGTCCCTTCCGGGAAAAAAGTAACTGAGACACCCTGAACAGCCTCTCCGTCAACGGTCACTGTTCCACTCACGGGGTAGACGTCCAGCGTATTTTCACTGGCACCACCGCCACATCCTGTAAGACAGAGGAATAAAGCACTCAAAAGAAGTCGATTGTAACGCATTTACCTGATATCCTGTCCTGTCAGTAAATCAAAAGATTGAAAGACTTGAGAAAGAAGAAGTGTAGAAACAGACCACGGGCGAAATCACATCACCCGTGGTCTTGTTGATATGTCATCAACAGATCCGCATCAGAGCTTAGAATTCTCCGATCGGGTTTCCATCAGAAATATAAGCCAGATTGTTGCGGGTTGTGGCATCGATGTTTTCACTGATGAAGCGGACGGCACCGTCACCCATCAGAACATGAGCACCAC
The DNA here is from genome assembly GCF_007748155.1 of Gimesia panareensis. Taxonomy (GTDB): domain Bacteria; phylum Planctomycetota; class Planctomycetia; order Planctomycetales; family Planctomycetaceae; genus Gimesia; species Gimesia panareensis. The sequence goes on along the minus strand of NZ_CP037421.1, from coordinate 346,943 downwards.
CAGTGTGCAGGCTGCCGACCGTGGACCAGTCACCCAGTCGACCGGGACCTGTAGGACGCGCGAAGGGAGGTGAGTCCCAGGAGCAGCAGGGCCACCAGTTAATCCCGCGTGAGTACGTCAGGTCGACCCCGTGTCCAACCCATTTTGCATGTCCCCAGGTCTGGGAAACACCGTTGTAGGTCCAACGCAAAGTCTCAGCGACGGCTACTGTGTTACTCATCCCGTCCTTGACATCGCGAATCTGGGAGCAACCATCAATACCAAACATCCGACGTGAAGTACGGCTTTCTGTGTTCCAGATACTGGCTGAACTGGAAGTTCTTCGCGTACTGAAATCGTAGTTTGTGTAAGCCGCATACTGGCTGGAACTGCCGGGTGCGATCGCGTAGTGAGGACTGGTGGTAGAACGATAATGCGTATCGTTGTCGTCAGAAGGACACATGAACGCAGGAATGATTCTGGAGATCACCTGATCGTTCGCATTTCCAGCAGATCCCGGCAACAGGTTGCCTGGAACTGGTTTTGCGGTGGGAGCCCCGGTACTGGCTGCCAGGCTGAAGTTGAACTTGTTGTACAGAGGAGCCTGATCAATGTAAGGCAAAATCAGCAACCAGCCCCGATGATTCAGGCCAAATGCATGACTGGCAGAACCCGATGTAATACTGTGTGCATGAGACACAGAATAAGGGAAGCACTTGTGTGCATCGTGATAGTTGTGAAGCGCCAGGCCAATCTGTTTCAGATTGTTCTTACAGGTTGAGCGTCGAGCCGCTTCACGGGCCTGCTGAACGGCAGGCAACAGGAGGGCGATCAAAATCGCGATAATCGCGATCACGACCAGAAGTTCGATAAGTGTGAATCCGCGTCTACTTTTGAGCTGCAGCATTTTCCACCTCCGGAAAAAAAGAAATGAAGTGAGGTATAAATACGCTTTAGTGCACAGGCTCAAACAAAAGTGAATGCGTAATTGTCTAACTGATTCTTAACATGGAATTGGTACAAGAAAAAATGGTGAATCAACAATCACACAGCTTAAGATTGTATGTGCCGACACTAAGAACTTAGTGAATACTGAAACAACACACGAAATTATGATTAGACGTTTATTAAACTCAGATGGGAAATCATCTCTATTCTTGGATATGAAGAGATGGTTAATAAGAATTATTATGTTATTGTCCCTCCAAATTTGTCAAAACAAATTTGTGAAGTTCATTTATTTTTTTACAATTAAAGGGAAGAAGTGTGTATTGTTTCTCACGGACTGAGAGGTAGTCCGCATTGCAGGGATTGCAGATTTTCGCTGTGAAATCGCATGAAAAGCAGGCCATAACCACCTACCACAATGCCACTTAGCGTTTTCAATCACAGAAAGATGGGGTAGGAGATCCCTTGATCTGATTGAACTTCCAGGGACCTGAGAAACAAAGAAAACGACCACCGGTCCTCTCCCGGATCCACTGACCTGATTTCATAATCAGCTGAAATTCAAGGTGGACACTGACGCTGTGACTGTCGCAATGAGACGGATAGATTTCGCGGTTTGGTTCAATCCTGATACTGCTACATTCCCTGGCCGGTAGAAGTGGACCTTCTCCGTTCTGCAGATTTATCTTCTCCCGCCTTTGATTTCAAAGAGACCGCGGGGGAAATGGCTCCCCCCGTGGTCCAGCTGGTATGTCAGCCAACCAACTCAGAAACAGAGCTTAGAATTCTCCGATCGGGTTACCATCAGAAATATAAGCCAACCGGTTACGAGTGGTGGCATCAATGTTTTCACTGATGAAACGGACGGCACCGTCACCCATCAGAACATGCGCACCGCCGGTGTGCAGACTGCCGACGGTGGACCAGTCACCCAGTCGACCGGGACCTGTAGGACGCTGGAAGGGAGGTGAGTCCCAGGAGCAGCAGGGCCACCAGTTAATCCCGCGGGAATACGTCAGGTCGACCCCCATACCAACCCATTTGGTGTAACCCCAGGTCTGGGAAACGCCATTGTAAGTCCAGCGCAAAGTCTCGGCGACAGCGACGGTATTACTCGTACCATCTTTGACGTCACGAATCCGACAACAGCCCTCGAGACCGAACATTCGACGGGAACTCCGACTTTGTACCTGCCAGTTGTACCCCGTGCTGGAAAATCTCTGGACACTGAAATCATAGTTTGTGTAGGCACCGTAGCGTGAAGTGCTGCCACTCGCAATTGAATAGTTGGAGCTGCTATTGCTCCGATAGTGCGTGTCATTATCGTCGGAAGGGCACATGAAAGCCGGGATGATTCTACTGACAACCTGATCGTTCGTGTTCCCCGCTGACCCGGGGGCCAGACCGCCGGGCATCGATAACCCGTTTAATCGAGCACTGCTGGCAGCCAGGCTGAAATTAAACTTATTGTAGAGAGGAGCCTGATCGATATAGGGGAGCACCAGTAGCCAGCCTTTATGGTTGAGTGCATAAGCGGGTTTCCCTGTACTCGCCGTTATGCTGGAATCGTGCGATGCCGCATAAGGAAAACATTTATGAGCATCGTGGTAATTGTGTAGAGCCAGTCCAATTTGTTTCAGGTTGTTTTTACAGGTTGAACGCCGTGCGGCTTCCCGGGCCTGTTGGACAGCAGGCAACAACAGGGCGATGAGAATTGCAATGATGGCAATCACCACCAGAAGTTCGATCAGTGTGAATCCGTGTCTTTTTTTGAGCTGTAGCATTTTCCACCTCCGGAAGAAAGAAAAGAAATGAGGTATTAATACGCTAGAAGTGCTCGGCTCAAACAAAAAATGTATGTCTGATTGCTTAACTGATTCGTGACAGGGGGGAGTGAATCGGAGAGAAGACGGAGAATCAACTCAGGCACAACATCAAATTGCATGTGCCGACACTAAGAACTTAGTGAATTCTGAAAGAACACAAATGGAATCGAAGATAAGTCGATTTATCAGACGGGCAGCTATCTCAATTCAGATATGAAGAGACAATTAATAATTTTATTATCTTAAGATTGATTCGAATTTGTCAAAACAAATCTCTGGGGTTCGTTAATTTTTTTAATATTTCACCGTAGCGATGTGAGCCTGCCCTCTAAAGCCACAAAGACAGCCTGATTTAACTGTTTTAACAGCATGTCGTAACTGATTGCAGGTCAGCCTGACTGGCACTCACAGGTCGTTCTGCCAGGCTCAAGTGATGGAGAGATTTGTACTTGGTTGATTAATAAAAAAAGGGAGGTTGGTACCAACCTCCCAGCATTTCACTCACAGAATCAGAATCTGACAGGAAAGAATTCGGAATTCATTCTTCCCCTCTTCGCGCTGACTTACTTTGATTTAATTTCGTAATCCAAAGTCACCGATGGTGCTTTGACTGTGGCGATCGTCAGATTCATCTCCCGATTGGGGTTTGTGTATTTATCCGGCAGCAACTGGACTGCTCCCACATCAGCGGCATCCTTCCCTTCCGGAATAGGGCTCCCGTCCGGCAGTCCCATCATCGAAAAGGTCACAACGTATTCCCCTGCTTCAATTCCCGGCTGGTTGCTGCGGTGCGTCAGCGTATATTTTCCATCTTTGTCGGTCACGCCATACCCACCTGTTCCGGTGGTATTTTTCCCCGGATTAAAAATGACCGTGATATTGGCTTTCGGCTCGCCATCCAGTTTGACTGTCCCCGTCACTGGAATGAGTTCATCGGGTACTTCGGCAGAATGACCACCACAGCCACTCAGCATGGCAGCGGTCATCAGGAGAATGGCAATCTGTCTGTTCGGTTTCAACATTCAACTCACTTTCACTTTGATTCAGATCTGAAATTCTGCATTCCTCAGCCAGTAGAACCGCACTGAGAAACAGACCTCATCTGTATTTGGCCCGGAGAGAAAAGAATAAAACAGACCTCCTCTGTCCGGTTCAGGGACGGAGGAGGCTGACAGTAAACGTTTTGGCAAAGAGAATTAGAATTCTCCCAAGATATTCCCGTCTGAAATATTTGCCAGATTGTTCCGGGTCGTCGTATCGATATTCTCGCTGACAAACCGGACTGCACCATCACCCATCAGCACATGCAGACCACCGGTATGCGTGCTGCCGGGATCTCCCCATTCTCCCAGACGACCAGGCTGAAACTGCGCCATCGGAGGAGTTCTCCAGGTGCAGCAACGAAATTCATTAATGCCCCGGCTCGATTTGAAATTGGTCCCCAGACCAACGTGTGAAGCTGCTGCCCAGGACTGGCACTCACCATCGTCAACATCCAGCGTGGTTTCCACGACGGCCACCGTATTGCTGGTACCATCTTTGATATCACGAATCTGGCAGTTCGAGTTGATCCCAAACATGGCGCGGGTGGTTTTACCTTCCAGAGTCCACATGTTACAGGCCCCCGTGTCGTGGGCATTGGTGACGCTGAAACCATAACTCGTGCGGGCCGAGTTTGCGGCCCCGGTTCCATATGCGGAACTGGCAGGCGCATAAACGGCACCACCATCATCGGAAGGGCAAATCAGAATGGGAATGATATTTGTTCCCAGAACCGCATTTCCACTGGCAACCGCACCACCACCTGCGAGAGGCTGCGGGCTGTTTCCCGAATCCTTCCGATCACCGGTGGCAGCACTGAAATTGTACTTATTGTACAAAGGGGCCTGATCCATAAAGGGAAGCAGGTACAACCAGCCGGTGTGATTTGTGATCAAAGTCCCTGTCCCTGCATCACAGGTACCGGGGTTCGATGTCGCGTAAGGAAACACGCGATGAGTGTCGTGATAGTTGTGTAATGCCAGCCCGACCTGTTTCAGGTTGTTTTTACATGTCGAGCGGCGGGCTGCTTCCCGCGCCTGTTGCACAGCGGGCAACAGCAAGGCAATCAGGATGGCGATGATGGCAATTACCACCAGAAGTTCGATCAGCGTGAAGCCACGCTTTCGGAATGTTTGTCGCATTTGTCATCTCCAGAAATAGATAGAAACAGAAATAAGACTTGGGTTTATGACATCAATTCAGAATTGAATTTTTTAAGACGACTAACTAAACACTGATAAACGCACGAAAGTTTCGCATAAAAATTAAGGAGACATAAAAATCTAATATTCTCTCAAAAGCAGAGATTGAGGTATTCGCCCTTTAATATTTAGGTTTAGTAATTATTGGGTGATCGTGTTTTCCTTGTCAACAAAAATTGCATTATTCCCCTGAAAACAAAAGACTTACTATAAATTCGCTGCCTGAGCTGTGATCCAACCGGACAATCAAATCCGGACAGATCACAGCCTGCAAAAGCCTTCATTAAAATTCGCCCAGGGGATTTCCATCGGAAATATTGGCCAGATTGAGACGCGTGTTCGTATCAATATTTTCGCTGATAAAACGGACGGCTCCATCCGCCAGCAGGACATGCATCCCGCCGGTATGTGTACTTCCCGGCTCGCCCCATTCTCCCAGTCGCCCTGGCTGAAACTGTGCATTGGGAGGCGTTCGCCAGCCGCAGCAACGGAACTGATTAATACCCCTGCTCGCTTTCAGCATGGTTCCCATCCCCACGTGCGAGGAAGCAGACCAGATCTGGCATTCTCCGTCATCGACATCCAGGGTTGTCTCTGCGACGGCCACCGTGTTACTGGTCCCATCTTTGATGTCACGAATTTTACAGTTGGAATTTGTGCCAAACATAGCACGATTTGTCTTACTTTCATTCACCCAGTAAGTGCAGCCCCCTCCCCAGAACTCACCGGTCGTAACACTGAATCCGTAGCTGGTCCGGGCTGAGTGGGCTACACCGGTTCCATAATTCGTATCAGCCCCCGGATAGGTCGCACCTCCATCATCGGAGGGACAAATGAGAATGGGAATGACATGGGTCCCCAACTGAGCATTTCCACTGGCGATCGCGCCACCCCCGGCCAGGGTATTCGACGTCTTGTTATGTTGCCCGGTTGCTGCACTGAAATTGAACTGGTTATACAGGGGTGCCTGATCCATAAAAGGCAGCAGATAGAGCCAGCCGGTATGGTTCGTAATGGTCGCCGTTGAGATGGCAGGAACACAGTTACCAGGATTGGCAGTCGCGTAAGGAAAGACCCGATGCGTATCGTGGTAGTTGTGCAACGCCAGGCCGACCTGTTTCAGATTATTCTTACACGTGGAGCGACGAGCTGCTTCCCGGGCCTGCTGGACGGCAGGGAGTAATAAAGCAATCAGAATCGCAATGATGGCAATCACCACCAGAAGTTCAATTAATGTAAAACCGCGCCAGTGTGAGCGATGTTTCATAGCAGCCTCCAGTTCTCGGATATCTTTAAAATCGAATATTAATCAGTATTCCGTTGCTGCAAGTCTGTGATAAACGCTTCGATCAGGCAGCACTGTTCTCAAAATATTGCCAGGGATTAAATCTGTGCAGGCCGTCAGTAACTGTAGCGCAAGGTAAGAATGCCGGTCGGCAGCAGGGGAGGTCTCTTAAGGAGGGCTTTGATCCTGTACAAAGCAAAACAAAAATCCAGGAGCGCCCCAGGGTGGGTCAGGGATGGTTTTCAAATCAATAATTCACCAGTCATATTAGATTTGAAGTCATTTCAGATTACTCTGAACAGTAAAAGAGTCAATCCCGATCTTTATATTATCTTTATAAATTAAAACAGAAGACGAGCTTACCTGGACCATTTATACACATCACTAACAGGGTCGGGGGCATGAAATCTCTGCACCCAGGAGAAGCGGGCTGTTGCTGATTCGCTGCATTTGAAAATGACAGCTGAACGTGAGAGCTAAAGATCGCTCACGCTTACAGGCAATCAAAACAAGACGTTTTGTGCAAACTCATATAGATCAGTCTGCCGCACATTCGAAGTCGTCAATTCCGTCAGCAAAGCTGCTACAAAAAATGGGGGAGTGAAATATCAATCTCACTCCCCCACTGTCGTTGGCAGCACATCAGAATAAATTCCGTAAACGATCTCTTTCGTAAAGTCGTCACGCCGGAATACATCCTGATATTGCCGTTATTTTTTCTTCGCGTGTTCCATTTCAGCGCTCGATGCTTCTGCATTAAGCCCCGGATCTGGCTGCGTCAGTTCCGCCGTATTCTGATCTGCACATGAAGTCAGCAACAGACTGAAGCAAAACAGTCCGGGGGGAATCAGTTTCAAAACGACTTTATCTGTTAATAGATGCATTGTCTCTCCTTTGTGAAACGAGAACCACTCGTTCGATCTACTCCTGGCAATAATGGCCTCCGCACATCCTGTTTTCAGGACATGCGAACGAGGAAGATCCGGTTGATCAGACAGTCAATTAAAAATCACCAATGGTTAATCCATCATTTCTGTGATGCAGTCGCTGATAGATCCCGAAATGTGCCCCGAGATATGTCTTATCGTTCCAGCCCCCCGGGGCGCCGGGTGCACAGGCATTGGCATCATTACTCCATTCACAGCCACAATTATTCGTAGCACAGGTGGAAGCGCTGCGTGTAGAAACAATGTGCTGAATGTTTTCGGAAATGAACCGTACTGCTCCATCAGCCATCAGAAAATGCGCTCCCCCGGTGTGAACGCTTCCGAACCGCCAGTTTGTGCTGCCGAGTCCAGGAGTCAGTTTATTGGTAATCGGGTAGATGCCGCCTCCCAGATACCAGTCCTGACAGCAGGCGGTATCGTTCCCCGGACTGGAAGTCTGATAGGTATTATGTTCTACGCCAAGCCACGAGCCTCCGGTCCAGACCTGATACGACTTTTCTCCAACGGCAATGGTATTGGATGTCCCGTCACTGAAAGAAGCGATCTTCGTGGGGCGCGCACGATCGTAGGTGAAAAAACCTCCTGAAAGCCGGGCATCTGTACTATCCCCGTTTTGAAATCCTCCGATGCTCCCAAAGTAACTGGTACTGGGAATGGAACTCATATAGTTCGGAGTGCTGGAACCATGAATACTCCTGGTGGGGCTCCGGTCGGTATCACTGGGGCAGAGGACCATACTTAAACCAGAAATTGCATTGATCGTGGTTTTGTTCGTTCCTTCATAAATACCGATATTGAAATTGAGCTTGTTATAAAGTGGTGCCTGATCGATATAGGGAAGAATCAATGCCCCCCAGGAAGCACCACTCCCCAGTTCAACGGTGCCATTCCATCCCCGAATCTGACCGGGAGGGAATGAACCAAACGCTTCATGATAATTATGTAGTGCCAGGCCCATCTGTTTCAGATTATTCTTGCAGGTACTCCTGCGGGCCGCCTCTCGTGCCTGCTGCACCGCTGGTAACAACAATGCGATCAGAATGGCGATGATGGCAATCACCACCAGCAACTCAATCAGGGTAAAACCTCTTTTCTGAAAATGATAATTTCGCATTTCTGTGCTCCTTAGATAAAGAAAATGAAAGGACGGTCGAACAACTGAGGACTGATAGAAAGAATCAAACCTCTGTTTCAGATCGAAAGATCTCAGTGATATGAAGTCGTGGAGCTCAAATGTCGCAGCGCCGACGACACCAACAAACCATCAGTACATTAATATACAAATGATTAATAAGCTTTAGTTTAAGAAGCATGAAGTCAGGCTGTCAATCTTTTATCTATACAAATTCAAATATCTTACTTTTGTATAGTACATTAAGAAAATAGACCTTATCAGAGCGTTTAAACGGCGTGATCAACACTGCACCAGATCCAGGCCGACAGGACTCACCCCGCAAGTTGCTACGGGAGCAGAACCTGATACAGACCGTGGTTATTGTGTTCCTCAGGCTACCGAAAAGCCGGGCCATCATTTAATCTACAGGGGACTGTTGGCCCCGTTTCCATGTTCCACCAATCACCGTCTGATTCTTCCAAGGTACTTTTCATGCTGGCTAAACGCATTATTCCCTGTCTCGACGTGCATGCGGGGCGAGTCGTCAAAGGCGTCAACTTCGTCAATCTTCAGGATGCCGGCGACCCGGTAGAGGTCGCTGCCCGGTATGAGGAACAGGGGGCCGACGAACTGGTCTTCCTGGACATCACTGCCAGCCATGAAGAACGCGACATCATTCTGGATATCGTCCGCCGAACCTCCGAAGTCATCTTCATGCCCCTCACCGTCGGCGGAGGGATCCGCACCCTCGAAGACATTCGGGCCCTGCTGAATGCGGGCTGTGACAAGGTTTCCATCAACTCTTCGGCAGTCAAAGATCCGGATCTGATCCGCGAGGCCGCCCTGCGGTTCGGCAGCCAGTGCATTGTGGTTAATATCGATCCCAAGCGGGTTCAAAAAAACGGACAGGAATTCTGGGAAGTCCACGTCAACGGAGGTCGCGTCCCGACCGGACTGGAAGCAATCGAGTGGGCCAGACGCGTCGAAGAACTGGGGGCCGGCGAAATCGTACTCACCTCAATGGATGCCGACGGCACCAAAGACGGCTACGACCTGCCGATGACCAAAGCGGTTGCAGAAGCCGTTTCCATCCCCGTGGTCGCCAGTGGGGGTGCGGGCTGTCCTGAACACTTATATCAGGTTCTGACCGAAGGAAAAGCCAGTGCTGCGCTGGCTGCCAGCATCTTCCATTACGGTACCCATCCCGTCGACGAAACCAAGCACTACCTCGCTGAACGAGGGATTCCCATCCGCTTCAAGAGTGAAGTCTCCCTGAACCAGGCGTAACCCTACACAGCTCTGCATCAACCCGGCCCGTTGTAAGAGTGACAAATTTACCGGTATCACTACAAAAGGAGCTTGCAAGTTCCCGGAGAGTCTTCAAAATAGTAAGAGTGGATCATGCTGAAACGCTGGCAGTGGTGCCTGCCTTTAAGCGTTTTCCAGGTCCCGCTCAGCAATTCCCGTCAGCCCGACTGCCAATTCTGGCAGCAGTCTCGAATAAGAATTAAGTGGAGTTTGTTAATGGCGACTACTGTTCCTGCGAAAGCAAAAGAGATCTCCCCGATCACCGGGCGTGCTGAAAATGAAGTTGATAAAGTGTTCCGCCAACTGATCAAGCATGGCGGTTCCGACCTGCACATGCAGGTTGGCAAAGCACCCATCCTGCGTGTGAAGGGTACTCTCCGCGAACTGCAGATGGACCCGATCGACCGGGACCAGATGATGGCTCTCTTTGATCCGATGATGGACGAACGAAACAAGAAAATTTTCGTCGACGAAGGGGGGGCCGACTTTTCTTACGTCGTCGAATATGAAGGCGAAGCCTGGCGTTTCCGTGTGAACCTGTTTATTCAGCTCGGCTTTCCCGGCATGGTCTCCCGTAAAATTGAACGTTCGATTCCCAACTTCGAGGGGCTGTTCCTGCCACCCGTGATGGAATCGCTGTGTAAGTTCGACCAGGGCATGGTGCTCCTGGCCGGGGTGACCGGTAGTGGTAAAAGTACGACCATTGCCTCGATGCTCAACTGGGTCAACGACAATTACCGCAAACACATTCTGACGATCGAAGACCCGATCGAATTCGTGTACACGCAGAATAAATGTCTGATCAACCAGCGTGAAGTCGGTATCGATGTCAAAGACTTCGAAATCGCGATGAAACATGCCGTGCGTCAGGACCCCGACATCATGCTGGTGGGCGAAATGCGTGACATGGAAACCTTCTCCACTGCGATCCATGCTGCGGAAACGGGGCACCTTGTGTTCGGAACGATTCACGCTTCCAACGCCCCTTCCTGTATCGGCCGTATTCTCGACCTCTTCCCGCAGGACATGCATAAAGCCCTTCGCGGCTCACTGGCGTTTAACATGCGTGCTATCGTTGCCCAGAAACTGTTAAAAACCATTGTCGATAAACCGGGGCGTGTCCCGATCGTGGAAATCATGACCTTCAACCCGACCGTTCGTAAGCTGGTGCTGGAAGAGCAGGACGAAAAGCTGGCAGCCGCCATCCGCATCGGGAAAGACGAAGGGATGCAGCAGTTCAACGACAGCCTGAAAGGCTTCATCGACCGCGAGTTCATCAGCCGCGCCGACGCGTTCGAAATTTCACCGAACGTCGAAGAACTCAAGATGACCCTCAAGGGGATCGACGTCAAAGGGGCCGCGATTCTGTAATCGCCGACAACCGAAATTCAAAGACAACCAACCGGGTACTGTCTCATCAGGCAGCACCCGGTTGTCGTTTGGACTCAGCGATACTGCCCGCCCGGGACTTTCATTTTCAGGCTGTAAACTTTGTTGGCACAGGTCAACAGCAGCGTCTTGCCATCCACACCGCCAAAGCTGACATTCGAGCAGAATTCCGGTACTGGAATCAGACCCAGAGATTTCCCTGAGGGAGACGCCACCCAGACACCACCCCGCCCCGACAGGTAGAGATTGCCCTCGGCATCAATACTCATCCCGTCGGGTGAATCTTTGCGTTTGGTCTCCGGATCGAAGAAGACCTGCCCCTCACCGACAGTACCGTCCTCCCGAATGGGATATCTCCGCCACAGCTTCTCATGACTGTCACCCACATAAAGAGTCTTCCCGTCATTCGACGCGATGACTCCGTTAGGCACCGGCATCTCGGTAATGATTTTCTTGACCGTGCCATCGGTAGTCCTCACATAGACGGCACTCGTTTTCCGGTTCTTGAAATCCGGATCGGTAAAATAGATATTCCCATTCGGCGTCTGGCAGACATCATTCGGCTGGTTCCATTTCGGGTTCGCCGCGATCACCGTCGTCTTACTGGGCCCCGACTCACCAAAGCCGTAGCTCATCACATGCTGGCCATAGGCTTGCGCACCCAGCATGTTGCCTTCATTCGACAGATAAGTGCCGTTGATGCCTTTAGTCTTGTCCAGCCAGACACTCGCTTTGCCCTCGCCGTCCAACCGTAAAATCTGGGCATCCTTATCGACAAACGAAGTGAAGTACCATTTCTTCCCCGCGGGATCCCAGACCGGCCCCTCGAAGAAAGCTTTCGCTGCATACTCCTCTGTCAGCTTCGCTCCGGGGGCCACAGTGCGAGGAAGGGGATGACTTTCTTTGGGCGTCTCCTTGCCAGCCAGGGGGAGTGTGTCACACAAGATTCCAAGCAGCAGCAGAGTCAACAAAGCGTTTTTAAACATGGCAGCAGATTCCTGGATTGAATGATTTCGTAAAAACAGCAGTCTGTGATTCAACAAACATGGGGATTCGTCGTAATGAAAGGATGACGACCAGCGTTTCTCCCCTGGTGAATCAGAGAAACCCGGGGGTGAATCGCCATGGTTTACTTGATTTTGGCCTGTTCTCCCCTCAGACTGATAGTCAGATTCTGAATTTCCTTTAAAAATACCGGAATCTTCTCACCTGAACTCCTGCCCTGTTCATACCCTGTGCAACAGGATCCTCGAAATTAGAAATAGAAGGAACGGGAACAATGAAATTGCGATTGTTCTTACTGCTCACCAGCCTGGCCTCCGGTTCCCTGTACGTCGTCGGCCAGGCAGCTCCTCTCACGCCACCCCCCAAAAATACGGGAGGCGAATTTTTCAGCCCCGCTGACTCATTGAAGCAGTTCACCGTCCCTGAGGATCTCAAGCTCGAACAGGTGCTGACCGAACCGATTGTCAGACAGCCGATCTTCCTCAACTTCGATGAACGGGGACGGATGTGGGTCATCAACTATCTGCAATACCCCTATCCCGAAGGCCTGCGGATTCTCAGTAAAGACAAACACCACCGTGCCGTCTACGACAAAGTTCCTCTCCCTCCGCCACACGGCGAGAAGGGGGATGATAAAATCACCATTCATGAAGACACCAACGGCGACGGGAAATACGACAAGCATTCCGTCTTCGTCGATGGTTTGAATATCGCCTCTTCGTTCGTCAAAGGCCGGGGCGGCGTCTGGGTTCTGAACCCTCCCTACCTGCTGTTCTATCCCGATAAAGATAACGACGATGTGCCGGACGGCGATCCCGTTGTGCATCTGGAAGGGTTCGGCCTGGAAGACACTCACTCCGTCGTCAACAGTCTCCGCTGGGGACCGGACGGCTGGCTCTATTCATCCCAGGGAAGTACGGTCTCCGGCAAAGTGAAAAAGCCCGGCCAGAAAGATAAAGAAGCGGTCCAGACCCTGGGTCAGCTGATCTGGCGGTATCACCCCGAAAAGAAAATCTACGAGATCTTCGCGGAAGGGGGCGGTAATGCCTTCGGCGTGGAAATCGATGACAAGGGTCGCCTCTATTCCGGCCATAACGGCGGTAACACGCGCGGCTTCCATTACATGCAGGGCAGCTACTATCAGAAAGGGTTCGGTAAACACGGACCGCTCTCCAATCCGTATGCCTTCGGGTACTTCCAGGCCATGAAGCACGCCAAGGTTCCCCGCTTCACCCACAACTTCATTATCTACGAAGCCGAGACGCTCCCGAAAAAATACTGGGGCCATCTGTTTGGTGTAGAACCGCTGCAGGGCCGCGTGGTCGAAAGTAAAGTCACCGCCGACGGCTCGTCCTACCAGACCGAAGACCTGCAGCGTCCGGTCGCCACCACCGACAAACGCTTCCGCCCCGTCGACATCAAACTTGGGCCGGACGGCGCGATTTACTTCTGCGACATGTACGAACACCAGATCGCCCACGGACAGCATTACTCGGGACAGGTCGAAAAAGGGGACGGCCGCATCTATCGCCTCACCGCCAAAGATGCCAAACCGCTGGCCCCTTTTGATCTGGGCAAGAAATCATCACAGGAACTGATCGCGGTCCTTGATCATCCCAACCGCTGGTTCCGTCAACAGGCGCTGCGACTGTTCGGGGACCGCAAAGATGCCTCCGTCATCCCCGCTTTAAAACAGAAGCTGTTTGCGAGCGACGGTCAGTCTGCCCTGGAAGCACTCTGGGCGCTGAACCTCAGTGGCGGCTTTGATGAAGAGGTCGCAGCGAAGTCACTCAAACACTCTGATCCCTACGTCCGTGCCTGGACCATTCGCCTGCTGTGCGATGACCACCAGGTCTCACCGGAAATCGGACAGCAGCTGATCGCCCTGGCTTTGACCGAACCTCACGTCCAGGTCCGCAGCCAGCTGGGCAGCTCGTCGAAACGGCTCCCCGCTGATCCGGGACTGCCGATCGCCTTTAATCTGCTCAGTCGCTCTGAAGATCTGGACGATGTGCACATCCCGCTGATCCTGTGGTGGTCGCTCGAAAAACGGGTCGCCCACGACCGGGATGCCCTGCTGGCTTACTTCGCGAAACCGGAAGTCTGGCAGTACCCACTCGTCGAAAAATACATTCTGGAACGGATCATGCGTCGCTTCGCTGCCACCGGCTCGCGAAACGATCTGCTGGTCTGTGCGAAACTGCTCGAACTGGCACCGGATCAGTCACACGCAGAAATCCTGATGTCCGGCTTTGAAACGGCAATGAAAGGTCGCTCGTCAGCCAGCTTCCCCAAAGAGCTGGTCACCGCCATGTCTAAATACGGCGGACAGTCGATTTCACTGGGACTCAGACAGGGCGACAAACAGGCGATCGAAAAAGCGTTGAAGATCGTGGCTGATCCCAAGGCGGACAACCAGAAACGCCTCGACCTGATTCAGATCTTTGGCGAAGTCAAAGTGCCCGCCTGCGTACCCGTGCTGTTGAATATCATTTCCAATTCCAGTGACCTGCAGATGCAGATCGCTGCCATCAGTGCGCTGCAGCAGTATCCGAATGATTCCATCGGTAAGACGGTCACCGCGCTCTATCCCAATATGTCCGATGACCTGCGGAGTGCTGCCCAGACACTGCTCACGATCCGCAAACCGTGGGCGAAAGATTTTCTACAGGCCATTGATGCCGGCAAAATCAACAAAACGACTGTCCCCGTCGAAACAGCCCGCAAGATGACCGTCTTCAGTGACGACGCCATCAGTAGCCTGATTTCGAAACACTTCGGTTCGATCGCGGGTGCGACCACCGAACAGATGCAGAAACAGATCGCCGCTCATCAGAAAATGCTGCAGACCGCTCAGGGTGAGCCCGACCGTTATGCCGGCGAAAAGCTCTTCCAGAAAAACTGCGGGAAATGCCACAAACTGTTCGGCGACGGCGGTGAGATCGGCCCCGACCTGACCTCTTTCAAACGAGATGATGTCGGGCGGATGCTGGTGAACATCGTCAATCCCTCCAATGAAATCCGGGAGGGTTTCGAAACTTACCTGGTCGTCACCGAGGACGGACGGGTCGTGAATGGCTTCCTGGCGGACCAGGACAATAACGTCATCGTGATCCGCAGTGCAGACGGGCAGAGCATCACCGTCGAGCGGGACAACATTGAGGAAATGCTGCCGCAGAAAAAATCGCTGATGCCGGAAGGACTGCTCGACAAGCTCTCGGACAAGGAAATTCGCAACTTGTTCAGCTATCTCCGCAGCTCACAGCCCCTGCCTTAAGCAAATTCCCGCCCAGGTGACGCGGCAATTGAGAAAACGGCACAACTTGCTAAAATTGAGGCCGGCGCTCCGATTCAGGACCGCCGGCTTTTTTACGTGATCACATTACTATTTACCACTCTCTTAGTGACAGGAAACATACCATGTCGGGGTTTCGAACCGAACGTGATTCAATGGGCGAAGTGCAGGTTCCCGCAGAAGCTTACTACGGCGCACAGACACAGCGGGCCGTTGAGAATTTTCAGATCTCCGGAAATACACTCCCTCCCAGCCTGATCCACGCCATGGGCAAGGTCAAGCTGGCTGCCGCACACGCGAATCGCGATCTGGGTAAACTCTCCGGCACCGGAAAGAATCCCCTCAATGACGAACAGATCAAGGCCCTGGTCGCAGCAGCCACCGACGTCTCGGAAGGCAAATACGACGACCAGTTCCCGATCGACGTCTACCAGACCGGCTCGGGAACGTCGAGTAACATGAACGTCAACGAAGTCATCAGCAACCGGGCGATTGAGATCCTGGGGGAAGATCGCTTCGCTGCCGATAAATCAGTGCATCCCAACGATCACGTCAACATGGGACAGAGCACCAACGATACTTTCCCGACCGCGATCCACGTTGCCGTAGCCACCAGCATTCACGAGCAGCTGATTCCCGGACTGGAAAAGATGGCAGCCAGTCTGACGGAAAAAGCGAAAGCCTGGGATCAGATCATTAAAATCGGTCGCACCCACCTGGCAGACGCGACACCTCTGCGACTCGGTCAGGAATTTGGCGGCTTTGCCCGTCAGCTCAAACTGAGCATCGAGCGGGCCAAACGGGCCGCGACAGCCGTCTATGAACTGCCCGTCGGGGGAACCGCCGTCGGATCCGGAATCAACACGCATCCGGAATTCGGCAAACGGGTCAGTGAAGAACTCGCAAAACTGACAGGCATCGCATTCGTCGAAGCCGTGGATCACTTCGAAGGCAATGCACAACGCGACGGCCTGGTCGAATGCCACGCTGAACTGAAAACCATCGCCACCACCCTGTTCAACGTCTCCAACAACATTCGCTGGCTCGGATCCGGCCCCCGCTGCGGATTCTATGAAGTCAAGATCCCCGACCTGCAACCGGGCAGCTCGATCATGCCAGGTAAGGTGAACCCGGTGATGTGCGAAAGCATGATGCAGGCCACCACCCGCGTGATCGGCAACGACCAGACGATTACGATGTCAGGCGCAGCCGGAGGTCAGTTCCAGTTGAATATCATGATGCCCGTCATGGGCTTCACCGCGCTGGAAAGCGTACATCTGCTGGCGAACTCCTGCAACGAATTCGTGAAGCTCTGCCTGGAAAATATGGAAGCCAACGAGGAAGCCTGCAACGCCGCCGTGGAGAACAGCCTGTCGATGGTCACCAGCCTGAACCCGCACATCGGCTACGAAAAAGCGTCTGCTCTCGCCAAAGAAGCCTTCAAGTCGGGTAAGACGATTCGCGAGCTCTGCACCGAACAGGAGATCCTGCCCGCAGAGACGTTGAAGGAGGCCCTTGATCCGATGAGCATGACCGAGCCGCAGGCCTGAGTGGTTACTCTTTCTGGTTGGCTTCTGCAGTCATTCGTCCGTTCCGGAGAACGCTGGCACCCAATTCCAGTGCTTCTCCGGACAGACCGGCTTCTTCCATCTGGCGGACCGCGGCATCGATATCGTATTCCTGCCGCTTCAAGGTGACCTGGCCATCCTCAATGATGGCATAGGAACAGCGGGGGTCGCCGTCACGAGGCTGCCCCACACTGCCCGGGTTAATCACCTGCTTGTCTCCCAGGTTCAGGTGGAACGGCAGATGCGTGTGCCCCACGCAGACAAAGTTCGCATTGATTCCCTGCAGGCGGGCGGTCCAGCTCGCTTCATTATCGCCCAGATATTCATCCAGGGGATCGCGGGGGGTCCCGTGCACCAGGTAGAACGTCACCCCTTCAATGGTGATCTGCTGAGAGATGGGCAGCCGCGCCAGGTATTTCATCCGCACCCGATCCAGCAGCTCCCAGTGCAGGGGCCGCGTGAAACAGGCCAGCTTCCGGAAACCGGTCGTCCCTTTGGCTTCGACCCGCTGGGCGACCGCATGGTCATGGTTGCCGCGGACGCAGGCGGTCGCATGCTGTTTCACCCATTCGATGCAGGGTAACGGGTCGGTTCCATAGTCCACGAGATCGCCGATACAGAGACAATAATCAAATTCTTCCTGAATCGACGACAGGGCCGCCCAGTTCGAATGAATGTCAGAAATCACGAGTACGCGCATGAGTTCTTCCCTGTTACAACGCCGGCTCGCCGTGGGCAGACGAGCTACATACAACCCTATCTTATTACTAAATATACACTTAAGATTATATGTTCTACCTGGAGAACGGGCGAAACTTTTTCTGATTTTCCAGAGAATTTCCAGCAGATTCCCTCAAGTAACAGCCCCTTCAGAGCCGAGAAATCAGCTCTGGACTCATTTTTGCAGAACTGCTAGACTCCCCCGCACATGTCTGAGTCATCTCAACATCTTCACGACCAAAGTCTGTTACACGGGCACTGATTCCCGCTCAGGATGCAGTGAGAATCGCCGCCTGCTGACCCCTTAATATTTTCCGGTTCGGACGCTTTCAGAAGGGATACTGATATGCGGACCACGCAACTGCTTTGCAAAAGCCTGATTATTTTACTCGCCGCCATTGTCTGTACGACAGGCAGCATGCCCGAAGCGCATGCCCGTATTGAAGCCGTGAAAGGCAAGAAATACAAGCTCACCAAACGACACGGGCCCTGGATGATCATGGTTGCCAGCCTGCGGGATATTCCAGAGAGCAGGCGTTCCAAGGGGTTGAGCGCCCAGGAAGCCGCGGACGAACTGGTATACGAACTCCGCAAACGCGGCATCCCCGCTTATACCTTCAGTCAGGAAGCCGTGATTCAACGGTTTAACACACTGGACCGTCTCGGCCGCGAAGAACGCCGCAGCTATGCTGCCCAGCGGGCGATGATCTCGGTCATCGCCGGTAACTATTCCGACAGTGAAGACGATGTCGCGCAGAAAACACTGAAGTACATCAAAAATTTCCACCCTAAAGTCATCACCGATAATGGTGTCTACAAGAAAACTCCCGGTCAGCCGGGACCGTTAAGCGGTGCGTTCCTGACAATCAATCCGCTGCTGTCTCCCCAGGAGGTCGCACAACGGAAACAGGATCCGCTGATTGCTAAACTGAACTCGGGTATCGAATATTCACTGTTGAAAAACAAGGGCAAATATTCTCTGGTCGTCGCCTCGTTCTACGGAAACTCGGTCACCCAGACTGCAACTTCCCGCTTTCAAAATGCAACCGAAAGCTTGAAAATCAGCAACGCCCTGGACCGTGCCGCAGAAAATGCCTGGTCGCTCGCCAAAGCATTACGCAACGCCAAAAGCTATGGTTTTCCCGCTGGTTCGCCACGGAATATCGACGCCTACGTGTTACATGAAAAATATCGTTCCATTGTAGCCGTCGGTGCGTTTGATTCAGCCGATGATCCCCGGATCGCCGAATACGCGAAGCTGTTTGGTTCCAAAATGAAGCCTCATCCGGAAACCGGAGTGGAAACGATGACCGCGGAATACTTTGTGATTCCCGGCGATAAACCCTCTGCACCGCCTGTGGCCTCCTGGGTATTTGACCCCAAACCCACACTGATTCAAAATCCAAAGTCGCGCTGAGCTCTCAGCGATTCACCGATTCATTCTGTTGCCTTCCCTCTGTCCGTCAGGCCTGTTAAAGTGCCAGACATCGGGAAGGCTTCTTTTTTGCGCGGTGGTCACATAGCCCACTGGAATCAGCAGCCGTTCAATGTTTTTCACCTTCTGCAGCGAAATCCAACTCATCCATGTCTCACTACCCACGCATTGTCCTGGCCAGTCGGAACCAGAAAAAAGCGGGCGAGATCGCCGCATTACTGAAACCGCATGGCATCGAAGTCCAGAGTGTCGCCGACTTTCCCCAGGCAAAAGAAGTCGTCGAAGACGGCAATTCATTTGCCGAGAATGCCGCGAAAAAAGCATCTGAGACAGCACAAGCCATTTCAGAGTGGACCATCGGGGAAGACAGTGGCCTGATGATCGATGCCCTGGATGGGGCACCCGGAATTTATTCAGCCCGGTTCAGCGGTGAAGATGCGACCGACGAAAAGAACAACGCTAAAATGCTCGAGGAACTGAAAGACGTCCCCCTGGCAGAACGGACCGCCGCCTATGTCTGTAATGTGGCGCTGTCAAATCCCCAGGGAGAGATCTGCCTGCAGGTCGAAGCCCGCTGCCGGGGTCGCATGACCGATCAGGCCCGGGGAAAGAACGGATTCGGCTATGATCCCTATTTCGAAATCATCGAGCTGCACAAAACGTTCGGGGAACTGGCTCCCATCGTCAAACAGCATCTCAGTCACCGGGCACGGGCATTTGAACGATTCATTCCGCAACTGGTGGCGCTCTTCCACAATCTGGCAGACTGATGACCCGGATAGAACATAGATCAACCGTCCCGGGAATCTCAGATCAGAACGAGCGGTCTGCTTTTTCTTTCGAGACCGGCGGTGGAGCCGCAGCTCCCGCCCCACTTGCCCGCCGTGAAGCATAACGAATCGGGAACGAAGGCCAGATCTGGTTCTCGTGCTGAGGCAGCATGTACTCCGGCCCGTCGAAGATATGTCCCAGCGCGCCATTCCGCATGGATTTCTCGGAAACATACTGCGTAAATCCCAGCCACTGGCGATCGGGTGCTACAACTCCGAACAGGTTTTTCCGTTCGGGAGTGAACCCGGCAAACTCCCGCGGTAATGGAGTGGTGTGCAAAGCTGTCAGCAGGAAGGCCATGGTGATGTAGCCGGTCAAAGCCGCAAATCCCCAGCGACCAATTTCATGCACCAGGGGATGCACCTGCATGTACGCCGGCGCAATCCGGACTGTCACCTCACGAAACAGAAAGACGAACCCGACAAACAGACCGACCAGCGCAATACTGTCCCACCGCTGCTGCCAGGCGCCGGATCCGATCACGTTGTTGCCCATAAACGTAGCCAGCGGCTCGAAAAAATTCATCGCCAGCAAGGCAGCCAGCAATACCGAGACAAAAATAAAACCTGCTCCCCAGGCACCTTCACTGGCAACGCACCAGGTCACAATTCCCAGAATGGCAAGCAGTAGAATGTCGATCATATTTAATTCCAAACTGAACTGAGTCGCTTTAAACGGGTCTCTCTATCGCAGGTATCATACCCTCGCTGTCGGAAATTACTTCACGACACGCAGTAACTCATCAATGGACGTAACACCTTTGACCACCAGACGCAGGCCTTCTTCCTTCATATACAACATGCCGTTCTTCCGGGCCTGTGCTTTCAGCTGCGACATGTTGGCGGCATCGCGAATCATATCCCGCATCCGCTCGTTGAACTCCAGCAGTTCGACCACGCTGATTCGTCCGTAATAACCCAGACCACTACAGGTGGGACAGACCAGCTCCGGACTCTTCGGTTGACGATAGAAGCATTTCACCTTCTCCGGCGGCAGGTTCGCTTTTTTCAGAAACTCCGGATTGGGCTGATAGGCTTCTTTGCAGTCAGGACACAACCGTCGCGCCAGACGCTGTGCCAACAGGGCAGACAGTGAACTGGCCAGCATGAAGGGTTCGACTTCCAGGTCGATCAAACGGTACAAGGCCGTAAATGTGTCGTTGGCGTGGACCGTGGAAAACACCATATGCCCGGTGTTGGCAGCCTGACAGGCAATCCGGGCGGTTTCGGCGTCACGAATTTCACCAATCATGACCACATCCGGGTCCTGACGCAGAATACTTCGCAGTGATTCGGCAAAGGTCTGACCGGCTTTCTGGTTGATTTCAATCTGCGAAACGTTATCAATCCGGTATTCCACCGGATCTTCAATCGTAATGATATTACGCTGATACGGGTCGATTTCGTGCAGAGCGGCATACAGGGTTGTCGATTTACCGGCACCCGTCGGACCGCAGCAGAGGAACAGACCGTGCGGCTGTTTCACGATCGAACACATTTTATCGACCAGCTGTTTCCGCAGCCCCAGCTCTGAGAGCGAAGCGATCGAATTCGTCTGGTCCAGAATACGCAGACTCATTTTTTCGCCGTGACGCGTCCCCTGGCTGGCAAGACGAAAGTCGATTTCCCGGTCCGGCATGATGGCACGGAAACTACCGTCCTGCGGACGACGCTTCTCGGTAATGTCCATCGCCCCGAGTACTTTGAAAATATTCAGCACCGCTTCGCCGATCGAACGGTCAAAGCCTTCCGTGGGATACATGACACCATCAATACGCAACCGCACCCCATATTCGTCTTCTTTCGGTTCCAGGTGCACGTCGGTCGCACGACGCATGGTGGCATCGTAGATCAATTCTTTTGCTGCCAGGAATCCACGCGAGTTCTCTACTCGACGGGAACTGGCAGGATCGTCGCCGCGACCCGTGGAAGATTTTCCGATAAATCGAATATCGGGCCCCATGGCGGCTTCCTGCGTTGTTTTACCACCAATGCGGATTCCCATGCCTGCCAGGTAACGAATGGTCATTTTCTTAATGTGATCGGGAGTCATCACGCGGCTCGAGGCCGGCACTTTGCCATTACGTTCCTGGATATAAAACCCGAGCGGTGCACCATAAGCAGCGCCCAGCAATAGAAAGCCAACGATAAAGTTCGGCATGCAGAATACCAGCAGAAAACCCAGCACGCCGGCTACCAGGATCAGCGAACTCCAGAATTCAGTATTGCACTTCAGTCCCCGACTGTCTTCATCCACCCAGTAAGAGGTCTTGGCCCAGAGCAGAAACAGCAGACAGACAAAAAGCATTTTCCAGAAATTGAAATAGAATCCCTGGGAGGAAGTCTGAGGACCGTTCCCCCGAAAAAACCGGATCGGCACAGGAGGATATTGTCCCACACTGGCAGTATTCGCGGGTGCGCGCGTGGTTTGCTCGTCACCTCGCCCCTCTTCGGCCACGGGTTGTGCATGCAGCTCTGCTGAGGACAGAACCACGCTCAGCAGAATCAATAAATACGCCCAGATAGATTTCACGCTGTTGCACCTCAAGCTGTGGGCTGTTCCCTCAAAAGTGAAAGACCCGGAAAACCGGCCTTAAATCATGCTAAAATGAGATACGATAGGGACTTGAATTTAGCCAAAATGTTCTATGGAAGGAACGGCATTCTCTACTTTTTAAGCAGGAGATCTACTTTTTCCCGGTTTACTCACCAGATGTGCCGATTTCAGGTACCCATGCAATACAAGTATATACCTCATATATTAGCGGCAGTCACCCGAAAATGAAAAGGTAAAAACGTGTTGCACCGCTCCCGAATCAGCAAACTCAGTTCGAAATCTTCATCCATCCTCCGGTAAAAGTTACTGCCCTGTCCAACGAAACAGACCGCCTGCAGGATCATATCAACCAATACAGATTTGTTCTGTTCCAACAAAAAACCCCTGATCTGATAATTCAGACCAGGGGGAGCGTTCACTTTAACTGAATAGATCACAAATAGCGTTCAGCTTACTTGCCGAAAATCGCTGCCTGATGCAGATGCAGCGTCCCCTTCCCTTCCAGGCCCACACGCACAAATTTGGCACGTGTGCCTGCAGGAAGTTCGATGGTCCACTCCGGTTCCGCTTTTTCCGCGGTCCAGACCTTCTCGAAGTTCGTCCCATCAGAAGAAATCCAGACGGTCAGGCCTTTGGCCCGTTCCTTCAGCCCACCCCGGTTCTTTAACCAGATGGTACGGATTTCGGAATCATCCTTCAGACGAATCGTGACATAAGGCGACTCGGAATCGATATCGGAATGGAAAGCGAAATCAAATCGTTCCGCGGGAACGTCTGTCAGAAACAGATAGGCATCCTTGTTCCAGGTCTTGTTTCCGAACTTGCCACCAAACTTGATGGCTGCATCCCGGGAGATCTCTTTGAAACCGTTCTTCTTCCGCAACTTGACGGTTTTCTGCTTCGCGCTGATCCAGCCCTCCTTGTCCTGCGACACAGCGATCAATCGCTGTTGGGACAGATAGGCCACCAGGTCCAGAAACTCGATCGGGGCGATCGTCTTGATCAGTCCCTCGGGCATCGAACTGGACTTCATCGGCTTACGCAGCTCGATGTCCTCTTTGGGAATATCAATCTTCTTCCCTTTGGCCAATCCCAGGGAGATCATTTGATCTGTTTCAGCGAGCACAAAGCCGGTATGCACCTGACCTTCGACCGTGACAATCGCCACGGTCTCGAAACCTTTGGCGATCTTGTCGTTGGGCATCAGGATCGAAGTCATCATTTCCAGTTTGCTCACCCGCTGACCGATGTCGCTCAGGTCCGGACCAAACTTTTTACCCAGGTCGCCCACCATGTGACAGGCGGAACAGACCTGCTTGAATACGCCTTCTCCGCGGGCAGCGCTGCCCCCCTGCATGGAAGCCAGTTGCCGAATCGCGGCTTTGCGTTTCCCTGCCGAAGCTTCTTCGGAACCGGCAATCTCCAGCGGTTTCACCGCGGCGCCCCCCGGTCCCGTCATCTTCTTATAACGGTCGAGGTATTTCTTCGCCGCATCAGAAGAACCTTTCAGGAAATCGGGCTTCGACTCTGCGACTTCCCAGGCAGGCTTGAGTGCATGCAGCGTATGCTCCAGCGTGTAGTCAATCCAGTAATCCATCTCGTGATCGGTCGCCTGCAGTGCCAGTTGAGTCGCCTCGACCGTCCCGAGGAAACTCAGACCACGCACGGCTTCCAGTCGCACTCGCGGGTTGGGATCGTTGATCGCTTTCGTCAGATACGCTTTCAACTGCGGCTGACGATCGATTTCATTGACCATCGTATGAATCGCCGCAGCCCGGGCCCGATATTCATCGGTCGCCAGGATGCGATCCACCAGTTTCGGATCAACCGCACGGAAACTTTCCTGCAGCCACATCGCTTCACACAGCTGCTTCGGATCATTCACTCCTTCAATCCATTTATTGACTGCCGCCAGCACCTCAGCCTGATCCCGGTCCCACAACTCGCGACGGGCGCGATAACGGGTCCGCAGTTCATAGGCGTTCAGCTGCTCCAGCAGTTCTTCAATCGACTTATCGGCCTGTGTGACAGGCTTCAGCAGCGGTTTCTTCGTGTTGACCAGTCGATAGATGCGGCCATGTTTGTGGTCGCGGTTCGGGTCACGCTGTGAATACTGCATGTGACCAATCAACGCGTTGCACCAGTCACCAAACCAGACCGCCCCATCCGGTCCGATCTTCGGATCGACGGGACGGAAAATCATGTCGGTCGAGGAGAGCAGGTCTTCGACGCGTTCCCCTTCAAAGCCGGAACCATCTTTCTGATCACGGAGATTGAACCGCGGCATGCCGTGCATGTTAATCACACAGGCATAGATGAACTGGCCCTGCACGTCATCCGGCAGGTGCCGTGAAATCAGGAACTCGTTCCCTACAGCGGGACGCATCCCCTCGTTATCGAAGTTGGGTTCCAGCGTTCGTCGCGTGTTGACTTCCAGACCGGAGAGCGGGCTCGTCCAGTGCTGTTTGGCGTTCGTCCCGTCACCCACCATACCATTGCCCCACTGATCGAAGACCAGGCACCACGGGTTCCCGTAGCCGGGAGTCCGGAAGTGACGGAATTTCAGTGTGCGGGGATCCAACGTATAACAGCCTGCGGTGTCCTTGTTACGGAACGCACCGTAGGGAGTTTCCAGTGTCGTTGACAGCGAAACGCCTTCCAGCATGTGCAACAGACCGCCGTTCGAGTATTCCCAGGCACCCACAGTATGGTGCGTATCATCGGTGGCAATTCCGTTGACCACTTCCTGGACGAAATCGGCTTTGTCGTCGCCATCGGTGTCTTTCAGGAACAGGATCCGCGGTTCATCGACCACGAGTACGCCCCCGTTCCAGAATTCAAATCCGGTGGGGCAGATCAGTTTGTCGTAGAAGGGAATGCATTTGTCGGCTTTGCCGTCGCCGTCGGTATCTTCAAAGATCAGCAGCCGGTCGCTCGGTTTACCTGCACCAGGCAGCCACTGCGGATAATTGGCCATACAGGAAACCCACAAACGGCCCTTGTTATCGAAGGCGATCTGGTTCGGGTTCGCCAGTTCGGGAAACTCCCGCTCGGAGGCAAACAGCTCGACCTTGAAACCCTCGGGAACCTTCATCATCTTGATCGACTCTTCCGGAGTCGGATACTTCAGATCTTTCGGCTCGCGCATTTCCCGGAACCGTTCATCCCGGCTGCCGAACATGGTTTCCGGAATGAAAACTTCACCGGTCTTGGAATCGTCGGGCTGATCGGGTACCACGCCGCCGGCGGCCATCTCCCAGATATAACGGTCACGTACTTCGACCATTTTTCGAATCTTCTGATATTCACCAGGGAACGTTTCCATATCCCAGGTCCGACGCCCCCCATAGACATACCAGCCATTCAGCATCCGGTAGTCCTGTGCATGAAACCAGGATTTGTCATTCACCCACTTCAGAACTTCGTTGAATTTAGAAGTACCCGTTCCCAGGGGATGCCGGGAGACAAACAGGCTCCCGTCCAGCATCTCGCCAATGAGCCGGTAACCCTTCTCGTTCGCATGCGCCCCGTTGACCGTGTACTGGTTGCCGGGTTCCTGCGCGAATTTGGTTTTCGTTTCTGTAAACAGGTCGACGAAACGGTATCCGTCTTCCTCGGCCAGCTTTTTGATCGCAGCCGTATAAGCGGCCAGGTTTTTATTTTCTTCCACTCCGGTTGGTTGCAGCGGGTTACCCGTTGACTCAAAAGCGATCGGGCTGATGAGTACGAACCGCGGCTTCTTGCCGTTCTTCGTAAAACGCTTCGTCTGTTCCGCGATGTAGTTGCGGTAGTTCTTCACAAAGACGTCCAGGCTCTCTTTGGAAGTACCAGCAAACGATTCATTAAAACCGAAAAAGCAGAGAAACGTTTCCGGACCGAAGACTTCCAGCGGATCGTCGATCGTGGTGTAGTTACTGGGACGCTGCTGAATGCCAACTTCATCGGCTGGCCAGCCAAAGTTCCGGAAGATGATTTCCTTCTCGGGATACCGGGTCTGCAGCAGGGTTTCGAAGTCACCGAACTGATTCATCCGTTCGGCCAGCGCGTTTCCAACAGCCACTACGCGTTCATTTTTCTTCAGTTCAAAAGGTTTGTCGGCCCTTAGAGTCGAATGCAGATTGCACAGAATCAGAGCGGCCATTACCAGACAAAGTCGCATTCCATCTTCCTTTTCAGTTTGATTAGCTTCGTGAGAAGTTATTAGCTTCGTGGGGAGTGGTACCGTTTTCTTACGATACGGGGCGGGAAAACGTTTCCAATAAATCAGAAACTTTTGCTTTAGAGCGAGAACGACAGACGCTGATTCTCAGTCAGCGGCGTCTCAACAGCTAAGCGATACCCCCACAATAACGAGGCCTGCAGGGCATCGTCAATTGAGGCTTGACAGTGGATCTAAAAACAATTGTAGAAACAGGTTGAGACTAATTTCTCAACCTTTAAAAGAATCTCATGACATATCACCGCTAAAGTCCACATCTCATGATACTTATGTCAGATTTCCCATCGATCTGTGTCTCGACCGCGATTTATCTTCCTCAATACTGAAGTTTCTTAAACCCGGTTCTGCCAGATTGGAGAGCACGCAAATCCAGAAGCACTAAAACTGTCCATGCCTGAAGCGGCGCCAGCATAAGACCGCGCAAGTCTCGCTTTGACTTTGATTTAACGGCAGCCCTGCTCCCCTCTGGTTCTGGCTCTAAGTTGAAGTCGCTTCACTCCAGAGTCATAATAAGCTCCAGAGAGCCGGAATGTCGAAATGAATGTGGTGGAAAGGTTTAGCCCGAGCCAGATCAGTCGCAGATAGTAAACAATCCATTCGTCACTCAGGCAGCCCGCCAGATCATTGTTTTCGCGTCAAACAGACAGAAATTTCCCTGGAGCACTGAGAATAAACGCATGAAGTCTGGTACCCGCTTCATTTTACTGGGTGGATTAATCGTTGCAGCAATCGTCGGAGGCTGGTACTGGAAGACACGGGAGGATCAGTCCCGCGCTCAGGAACTCGTCCTCTACGGCACCGTTGACGTCCGACAGGTCGAACTCTCCTTCAATGCCAGCGAACGGATCGGCAGTGTCCTCGTCGAAGAAGGTGACCGGATCAAAACCGGCGAACTCCTGGGGAAACTGGAACTGAGAAAATTTCAGTTAGCCGTCGATCGGGCGCAAGCACAAATCGAGGTCCAGCAGCAGGTCGTCGATCGACTGGTGGCCGGTACACGTCCTGAAGAAATCCGCGAAGCCGAAGCCTCGCTGAACTCTGTGGAGGCGGAACTCAAAGATGTGAAAGCGACCTACCAGCGGGTTCTCGCTTTGAGCAGGAAAAACGTCGCTACCCAGCAGGATCTGGACGATGCCCGCTCCAAGCTCGATACCGCGGAAGCCAACGTCAAACTTCAGCAGGCGGCTCTCGATCTCGCCAACGCAGGCCCCCGTAAGGAAGACATCGCCGAAGCCAAAGCCCTGCTCAAACGTTATAAGGTCGAACTCAAACAGGCCGAGCACGATCTGGCAGACGCACATCTCTACGCACCCTCCAACGGAATCGTGCAGGAGCGAATCCTCGAAGTCGGTGATATGGCTTCCCCCCAGAAACCGGTTTACACCGTCGCGCTGATCGATCCGGTCTGGGTCCGCGCTTATGTTTCCGAGACAGACCTGGGAAAAATCTCTGAGGGCATGAAAGCCGAAGTCGTCACCGACAGCTTCCCCGACAAAAAATACGCTGGCTGGATCGGATTCATTTCTCCGACTGCCGAATTCACTCCCAAGCCCGTGGAAACTCCCGAACTGCGGACCAAGCTCGTCTATCAGATCCGCGTGTTTGTCAAAGCACCCAATAACGAATTACGGCTGGGGATGCCGGCCACCGTCCATATTCCCCTCGATCAGCATCCCACAAAAAATGCAGACACCAGACCAGCGACCGCCGACACCGACAGCAAGCACGAGCAGCACGACCACTGATCCGCCCGTTGATTCGCCTTGATTGTTCCCCGTCCGCTTGACCAGGAAAAACAGCAATTCCATGGACAGCCACGATTCGACAGCCATGCATTGCCAGAATGTCTCCAAAACATTCCGGACCGGGAATCGCGAAGTCACTGCGCTCAACGATCTGACCATCGACGTGCAGCGGGGAAAAATCACCGGACTCATCGGCCCCGATGGCGCCGGCAAAACAACGCTGATGCGACTGGCTGCCGGGCTGCTCCATGCCGACAGCGGATCCGTCACCGTCCTGGGGCTCGACGCCGCCCGCGATTCTCTCGAGGTCCAGGCCAGCGTCGGCTACATGCCCCAGCGCTTCGGACTCTATGAAGATCTGTCCGTGCAGGAAAACCTCGATCTCTATGCCGACCTGCAGGGTCTCCCCGTTCACGACCGCCCCGATCGTTATGCAGAACTGATGCGGATGACGGGCCTCGCCCCGTTTACGAAACGACTGGCCGGAAAACTCTCGGGCGGCATGCGGCAGAAACTCGGCCTGGCCTGCACCCTGGTGCGTCCTCCCCGGCTCCTGCTGCTGGACGAGCCCACCGTCGGCGTCGACCCGGTATCGCGACGCGAACTCTGGGTCATCGTCGACCGTTTCGTCAAAGAAGAAGGCACGACCGTCCTCCTGAGCACCGCCTATCTGGATGAAGCTGAACGCTGCGAGAATGTGATCATGCTCGATCAGGGACAGCTCATCGGCCAGGGGCCCCCCGAACAGTTCAGCCAGCCACTCACCGGCCGCACCTTCCACCTCCATTCGTCCGACCGGAATAACCGGGACCTGCAGGCACGCGTCACCGGTCGCCCGGGAGTACTGGATGCCGTCATCCAGGGCGAAGCCGTCCGCCTCGTCCTGTCAGAAGATGCCCCGACTACAGTGGAAGAACTCCTCCCCGGCCAACAAAACATCACACTCGAACCGGTCCCTCCCCGTTTCGAAGACGGCTTCATCACCATGCTCCGCGAGCGCCGCGATCCGGTTACGCCCGGCACAGATTCCACAACCGATCCTCCCGCGAGTCATTCAGAACCGCCCGGCAAAGACGGAACCGTCATCAGCGTGCGCGATGTGCAGCGCCGCTTCGGCAGCTTCTATGCCGTCAAAGGCGTCTCCTTCGACGTGCACCGCGGCGAAATCTTCGGACTGCTAGGCGCTAACGGTGCCGGCAAAACGACTATGTTCCGCATGCTCTGCGGTCTGCTGCCCGCCAGTAACGGCTCACTGCAGGTGGCGGGCGTCGATGTCCGTAAAACCGCGGCTGCCGCCCGGGCTCGCATCGGCTATATGTCTCAAAAATTCTCACTCTACGGCACCTTGAGCGTCGATGACAACCTGCAGTTTTTCAGCAGCGCCTACGGACTGGCCGGCCAGCGCCGCCGGGATCGCATCGACTGGGCGACCACAGAATTCGAATTAAAACCGGTACTGGATAACAAAAGTGGCGACCTCCCCCTGGGCTATAAACAGCGGCTCGCACTCGCCTGCGCCCTGATGCACGAACCTGAAATCATTTTCCTGGATGAACCGACTTCGGGCGTCGATCCGCTGGCGCGACGCGAATTCTGGCAGCGGATTAACGCACTCGCTGCAGCGAATGTAACGGTCCTGGTCACCACGCATTTTATGGAAGAAGCCGAATACTGCGACCGGCTGGCCATCATGATGGCAGGCGAAGTCCTCTCCCTGGGCACGCCCCGCGAAATCAAACAACATGCCAGCTCGGACGAAACCCCCGACCCCTCCATGCCGGCTCTCTCCATGGAAGACGCATTCATTCACTTGATCGAAACACAGACAGACGAAAAGATAGAATCGGGAACGCCGTAGCGCGATTCCCAGACCAGAGACCAGCCAATGAAAACCACACGCGGCGGAGCACTGATGCGAATGCGGGGACTGATCAGGAAAGAATTCCTGCAGGTCCTCCGGGATCCCAGTGCGCTGGCGATTGCCTTCGTCCTGCCGATCGTTCTGCTGCTGATCTTCGGGTACGGCGTCTCCCTGGATGCCGAGCACGTCCCCATCGCGATTGTCGTTGAATACCCGACTCCCGATACCGCCAGCTTCTGCGGTGAACTGGAACACTCCCCCTATTTCAAGCCCGTTTACTTTCATGACATGCCGACCGCCCGCCAGGCGCTGATGAAACGCGAGGTCGATGCCATTCTGCATTTCCGCGCAGACTTCGCCCGCCAGTTGCGCAGATCTGACGGTGCCACGGTGCAGCTCGTCCTGAATGGTGTCGACGCCAACACCGCCCGCATTGTTCAGGGCTACGTCTCGGGCGTCCTGCAGAAATGGATGGAACACCGGGCGATTTCCACCGGACAAACGCCCGCAGTGCCCGTCAATGTCGAACACCGCATCTGGTTCAATGCAAACGTCCGCAGTCGCAACTACCTCGTCCCCGGCGTAGTCGCAGAAATCATGACGCTGATCGGTGCTCTGCTCACCGCGCTGCTCATGGCCCGCGAATGGGAACGCGGCACCATGGAAGCCCTGATGGTCACCCCCGTCTCCATGCTGGAAGTTCTGCTCGGAAAAATCATCCCCTACTTTTTTCTGGGCCTGTGTGGCCTGGCACTCTCGGTTGTGATGAGCGTCTGGCTGTTCGAAGTTCCGCTCCGTGGTTCTATCTGGGTCCTCATCCTTTCCTCGTCCATGTTCCTGCTCGCCGCCCTGGGCATGGGGCTGTTGATCTCCACCGTCACCAAGGTCCAGTTTGTCGCCGCCCAGGTCGCCATTATCACCACTTTCCTGCCCGCATTCATTCTGTCCGGATTCATTTTCGATATTGGCAGTATGCCGACGGTGATTCAGTGGATCACCTGCATCATCCCGGCACGCTATTACGTCTCCCTGCTGAAGACCACCTTCCTGGCCGGCGATGTCTGGTCGGTGCTGATACCCAACTTTATCGCGCTCTGTCTGATGGCCACGTTCTTTCTGGGTCTGACGGGACTCATCTCCCGCAAACGGCTGGATTAGGAGCAGCACCATGTCACGCATCCTCGCACTGATCCATAAAGAATTCCTCGCCCTGCTGCAGGACCCCAAAAGCCGCTTCGTGATTATCGGACCCCCGATTCTGCAACTCCTCGTCTTTGGCTACGCCGCCACCTTCGATGTCACCGACGTGCCGCTGGCGATTTATAACGAAAGCCGTGACGTCGCCTCCCGCGATCTGATCGCCCGCTTCCTCGGCTCCGACAACTTCCGCCACGTCGCCACGATCACCCACGACAGCGAAGTCGCCCCCCTGATCAATAACCGCGAAGCCCTCGTCGTCCTGCACATCGGCCCCACCTTCAGCCGCGACCTGCACCACAACCGTCAGGCGAAAGTCCAGTTGCTCCTGGACGGTCGCGACTCCAACACCGCGCTCATCGTCCTCGGCTACGCCCAGAACATCATCAATCAATTCAACACCGACTGGGCCGCCTCGCAGGGACTCTCCGGCGCCCCGGCTCACCTCGAAGTCCGCTCCTGGTTCAACCCGAACCAGATCAGCCGCTGGTTTATTGTCCCCGGGATTGTGGGCCTGCTCACGCTCGTGGTCACCCTGCTCGTCACTGCGCTCTCCGTCGCCCGCGAACGCGAACAGGGGACCTTCGACCAGCTGCTGGTCACCCCTTACAGCCCCCGGGAAATTCTGATCGGAAAAGCGGCCCCCGGATTCATCATCGGCATCGGCGAAGCGACCTTCATCGTTCTGGTCGCCGTCTTCTGGTTTGGCATCCCCCTGCAAGGCAGCCTCGTGACGCTTTACACCGGCATCGTGCTGTTCGTCCTCGCCGCCATCGGCGTCGGCCTGATGATCTCCTCCCTGGCCGTCACGCAACAACAGGCTCTGCTCGGCGCCTTCCTGTTCCTCGTCCCGGCGATCATCCTCTCCGGGTTTGCCACTCCCATTTCCAACATGCCGCCGTTCGTCCAGACCATCACCTACGCCGACCCGCTCCGCTATTTTCTGGTCGTTCTCCGCAACACCTTCCTCGAAGGCACTCCCTTCGACCTGCTGATCAACCAGTTCTGGCCCATGGCGGTCATCGCAGCGATCACCCTCACCCTGGCCACCTGGATGTTCCGCAGACGCATGTATTAACTCCAGGCAGCATTGATTGAATCGTACGAATCGTGATTGACTCATCATTGTCCTCCATGAATCGCAGGGCATTAACCCCGGTTCTTACTCAGTCTGTTGTTAACTGCCCATCCCGAATTATTCTCTATGACGTCGGGTGCCACCTGTTGGCTCGCCCAACAGTGCTGGTATAAGACTCACCCACCACAAAGAAAACGGGTAACCCCGAATACAATTCGGGGCGAGCACCGCCAGCAGGAAACAGTCAGAGCAAAGTTTCAAATGGCCTCCATCACTCCAACCCTCTAAGCAACCGCGTGCCACTGCTCGGCTCGCCCGACAGTTCTGCCAGGCTAAACATATCCCACCTCACAAATCCTCCCTCACTACTGAATAAACTGGACTGGACACAGCCCTGCACCTGACCAGAATGCCTGGTTATGCGTCGCGCGCGCGAGTGCACACCACATTTTCACTGGAACATTCAGAACCGATGTCACAAACACACTATAAAACCCGCTGGTTTCAGCACGATTTGAAAAACTACTGCTCATCGATGCACACCGTTTTTGGTCAACTTTTACCGCTTATACCCGCAATAAAACCGCTTATAACCATATAAATCACGTTTTGTCACGCAGCCCCGCATAACCAACTCCACCGGAACGGCACCGGGAAACCAGTCAAGAGTAGATACAAGGGGCAGTGCCCATGTGCCTGCCCGCCTGGCGAGGCTGCATACAGGAAAAACTCTCAGGGAAACCACGTTCTCGCCACACTGGGTGCCACCTGTCGGCTTGACCGACAGTGCTTGATCTGGAACAAACACATCATAAATCATCACCAGCAGACCACCACACAACGACCTCCTGTTGCCTCCGGCAATACCGGATTTCATCCGCTATTCCCCTTTCAATTGACTTTTCCACTCACCCCTTTCGTGCTTTTCGTGTCTTTCGTGGTAGATAAAATCGAGGTCTCCCCTAAAACCAATCCCCCATTTTACAAAAAAGAATCTCACCCCCCTAGCTGAAAATCGTTAAGCTGTATAGAGCTCACTTCCCCGGGTGCAGCCAACACTTTCAAAGCAGTTGGAAAGTTCCTTTGCATCCAGTTTATGTAACCAGTAGAGCTCCTGGGAGAAACAAGACTCCATCGCACCGATACTGATATCTGAGGTTGTGACTGATGTTCAACAGTAAGAAATTCCCACATCTCATGTATGCCCTGCAGACCATCATCGTTCAAATGAAATCGGAAGCGATCCAGGCGAATCACAGGGAGCTGGCGGATTACCTGGAGACAGTTGTAGACCTCCCCCGTCTTCTGGCGAGCGATCAAGATGAAACAGAGGCCATTCGGCAGCTCATCATGGATGCCGGCCAGATAGATCGCTTGAGCGTCAATGCTTTGGACGCATTTGATGAAGAGGAACCGCCTTATTGAAGTGGGATCATTTTTCTGAGGGACGCTATGATCAAAGAAGATAAATACCGACATGCCCTGTATGCACTTCACGTTTTTTTTGTCTCAGTACGATACAATGCAGCCATGGCTGGTGATAAGAGAATGTCGCACGCTTTTGACTGTCTCGAAATCATTCCGGACTACATTCTGGATGAAGCCGATAAAACGGAAAACATTCGTGGACTGATCAAAGATCTGGTCGATTTATATCCCGCTTGTTCCCATGCCCTGGAGGTGTTGGATCAGGAAACGCCCCCCGTTTTCTGATCTGTGAAATCACCGTTTTCAAACCGGGACAGCAGCGTCCGACACTTTTATCCTCCGTTCTTCCAAAAGGATCAAACCCATGGTCTTTCAACCACTCGACCCCGGCGACAAGGAATCATTCGACAAAATGCGCGAGCTCTTCAGCCCGGCACAGGTCGACCAGTCCGTGCGTCACGCACTGCAGCTGTGCTGGATGATGCTCCCCCAGGACAAGCGCAACATCGATGAACTGGAACGCGAGTTCCGCCGCATCGTCGAACGCGCACTGGCAAACCTCCGCGAAGACGACCAGGCCTTCGGGGATTCGTGATCGCGAATCCATTCTGAAGGGCATCAAGGACTCTTTCTTAAGAATCTTACTCCCTATGAAGCTTCTCGATCGTTTATTTAGATGTAAAAGTAACGAATGACGATAGTTCGACGATCAGTCACAACAGCTGTGATTTTCTGACGGGTATCGTTGTGAAAGTACCGGCTTTTCAAGTAAGTCCGGTTTTCATCGTCACCAGCGGGTATACCGGGTTTTGGTTTCCCGTATGGCAAAAAATTCACTTATCGTGCATTCGCTCTATTTCTGATCGTTGTGATAGAGGACATTTCTTCGAAGAATCGGCAGTAACTCTGCAGTGCTGATTTGCGTTGCAATGATTCTTCCGTCACGGCCAATCAAGATCTTCGTCGGATAGCTGTTAACATTATAATTCCCGCAAGTTTCACCAGACAACGTATCGAGTCCTATCGGAAAGGTCAGTCCACGTTTTTTTACGAACGCTCTTACTTCGTCTGTTGGAACTGAATTATTGTGAAGGCCAATAATCACCAATCCTTTTTCCCCGTAAAGCTCATGCGCCAATTGAAGCCTGGGCAAATCTGCCATACAAGGTCCACACCATGTGGCCCAGAAGTCCAGTAAGACGACTTTGCCGCGGAGTGAAGCCAGATTCAGTTCGTCCGAATTGATCCAATCACGGCACACGATCTCCGCAGCCGAAGACGGGGGTTGACTTTCATTTCGATAGATCGGGGAATCAACTTTGACTGGTGCCAGGCGTTGTACCGGTTTTGTAAGTTGAGTCGTATCCGGTTTGACGCGGGCGAATCCAGGTAATCTGGAATTGCGAGTTACGCTGACCATTGCCTGATACCGTTGATGTCTGCTTAATCCCCAACAGCGAAATTCTCCTGAAGCATCCGTTTTATGGGTCGAGAGACTTGTGAATACACTTCTTTTTTTATCACCATAGACGGAATAAAGTGTCACATCTACATCTTCCAGCGGAGTTCCTGCTGCGTCGACGACAGAGCCGATCAACATCGTTTCCGGCTCAAGTTGAATGCGTGCTTCAGCCCCCTCTTCCAGGCTGGAAACCGAGAGGCTCACTCCCGAGCTTAACTTGTCAGTCAAATGGTACGCCATAATATGTGCGACCCAGGGCTTATGCTCCATTTGTAATTCGAACCGTCCCTGCTCATCGGTGAATATGGACTGGGGTTGATTGTCGCCCTGCATCACCAATGCATTGACGGCAGGTTGGCCATTCGGTAAAAGCACGACCCCACGAATCAGCGGAAGCCGTCTGGCTTTCAGATCTTCCAGCTCCGTCGTTTCGCCAGGTTTAATGTGGACGTCTTTCCAATTCCTGTCTGCCCCATAGAAACCATTTCCTGAACCAACAACTATTCCAAATCTGCCGGATGGCGGGTTCATTTCGAAGCGCCCCTCACTGTCGGTATAACAACTTAGAATTATTGCCCGTTTCCTGATGAGTTGCACCTGCACTCCGGAACACGGCACCTGGTTATCTGGGGTCAATACACGTCCGCGGACGACCCCTCGGCGGTATAGCTTGAATTCATACTTACTGCGAGCCGTTCCACCCAGTATTCGAGCCGAATCAGTTGTCGCCAGCGATGGATGTCTCACATTGATATATACGCGATGAGACATGAACGGGAAGCGAGTGCGATACTTGCCTTCCGAATCAACGGGAACGTTTCTTACGTTAATACTTTTCGGATAACCTGAGATGCTGACGGTGGCTTCGTCCGCAGGCTTCCCCGTTTCTGCCACGATTGCCTGAATTTCTACAGGCACTCCTGTTTCCAGAGTGATTGAATTCTCTTTTGATGTGCTGGCGTTTTCAATTATACTACTGACATAGTCCTGGTGTTTGACGAACACCTTGCAATCAACATCCGCTGGAATGCCTGCAATGACAAGTCTGCCCTCCGCATCCGATGTGGGACAATTAATTTTAAGTCGTTCAAGCGTCTCCCGCTGAAGCCACCATCGACTGCCGCCCTTCACATTCCAGCTGACGTAGGATAACTCGACCCCGGCAACAGGTTTTCCCTGCCTGTCCTGGATCTTGAGAACCAGAGACTCGGGACGTGAAACAATGAGCTTCAGATTCCGTTCGATCTGCCCTGCTTGAACCGACACGTACGTGCCGGTGTAACTTTTCCCTGCGGCGGCGACGGTTAAGGCGCAGCTGCCTGCTGAAATATCATCAAAATGGAAACGACCAGTTGCATCTGTCGTCGTTGACTGGTAGTCGGCGACTTTATTGATCACCTGGCTGCAATGCACGATTGCCTCGACGGGATGACCTTTCTCGTCGAGAATTAAACCACCAATTTCGGCGTGGTCGGGATGCGATTCTTTCACCGCCTGGTCATTCTCTTGCTGCTCACTTTTGTTCGCTATGGGAACATCGGCGACAGCGTCTCCAGACCGTAAAGCAAGACCGGGAAGAATGGCGGCACACAAGAGAATCGCGATTCCCCAGGCAGGTTTTGATAACCTGGCCGAGCGACGGACCCGCGGATTCAGGACGCGTGTGATGCGAGACTGAAGCGGTCGCATCTGCAATGCCGATAATTGCAAAATCCGTGTTCGCACAGAGCACCACTCCAGTGCACGGACTAATGCGGCACAATATTCGTCTTTCGTAACCAGATTCTCAACCACAATAAGATCATCGCAACATTGTTCCCGGACGCGCTGCATGTTTCGATGCAACATCCATACCAATGGATGAAACCACCAGAGAGCGCGAATGAGACCTTGAATCCAAAGTGCAGCAGGATCAAAACGACGGTGATGCGCCAGTTCGTGCGCAAAAACTGCACGCTGCTCAGTCGCCGACAGTTGAGACAGCATGGCTGCGGGAACAATGACTGTCGGACGAATCAGGCCACATGCCATCGGAGTCACGGGAGCCGGACTTAACAGCAAACGTATGCGGCGGCGCAATCCCATTGATCGAGCCAGTTCTCTGAATTCTTCCAGCATGGAACCATCTGCATCCTTACAACGAGCAATGATTCGCATCAGGTGAAAGCTGCTTTTCGCCATCCACAGCAGAAACGCCAGGGTTACGATGATGGAGCCGATCATTAACCAGGCAATGGAACTGATACTGACCGTCAGTTCTTTCTGGATTTCTGATGATGAGGGAATTATCGAAACCGGGGAATCAGCTATTTCGGTAGTCGATCTCACTTGTTTCTGCGGGTTATTCTGGACAGGAACAGGCAGATCACTTCTGCCAGGTGTTACTGATTCAAAAGACGGCACTACCAGGTTCTCACGTTCCGGCGGGAGTGCGGAAACCATACTCGATGTCTTTTCAACCGACGAGCCGCTTGATATTTCCCACTGACTGAAAATCCCACCCGGCATCGCAAAAAACGGTGGCACAACAAACTTGATCAGAGCCAGCATCAGCAACGCATACCGAATATTTGCTGAAATACGATGCTTCCAGCAAACAACAACCAAGACAAGCAATGCGACGACAGTTGACTGCCAAACCATGTGCATCACAATAAAGAGCCACGCATCGGCCACGGAATTAATTGTATCAACGGACATTATTTGTCCTCCAATTTCTGATTCTGTTCAAGACGTTCGATGAGAGCCTTGAGTTCCTCAATTTCTTCCGGACTGGTGGGTTGACTTTCCAGCAGGGATGCCACAATGGCGACTGAGTTTCCACCAAATATTCGTTGTCTGAGCTTCTGCAAAATTCGACGATGAGTGGATTTGGGACCTCGTGTCGCGCGGTAAGCAAATGATTTGCCTTGTCCTGACTTCTCTCGCTTCACGAGCCCCTTTTCAGACAATCGATTGAGCAGCGTAAGCACAGAACCATGCGCCATCGGTCGATATGACTCTAACTGATTTCGAATTTCGCCAGCCGTCAAAGCACCTGCATTCCAGAGGCAAGCCAGAACTTCAAGCTCTGCCTCAGGTAGATCCTGGGAAGCGGAGTGACCACTCCTGGAATTCTTTGCCATTTAAAATCTCCTGGAGTCACTAGTGAATCATATATCCCACCAATTTA
Organism: Gimesia panareensis; assembly: GCF_007748155.1. Taxonomy (GTDB): domain Bacteria; phylum Planctomycetota; class Planctomycetia; order Planctomycetales; family Planctomycetaceae; genus Gimesia; species Gimesia panareensis. The sequence continues at coordinate 308,332 of NZ_CP037421.1, read as the reverse complement.
GACACACGTCTATTTTTAGTCAATATGTATTTAGACAATTGTCTAATATGTTAAGAATAATCTGATCGATTCGAATTCAAGTAGAATTGACCTGGGTCCATGAATCACGCCGGTCATATGCCTTAGTGTTCGATGTATCTTTTTCTGTTGGAGCTCCACTGAAGTGTGGTATCAGAACCGTTTTCCCATACGTTTTACGTACTGGTTCAGAAAACGTCCGTTAAACGGTTTCGCGTCACTTCAATCTGAACTGAAATTGATCCTTACCAGTCCGACTGCTCAACTTTGTTCGTGAAACTGATTCAACGCAGGACAGTCATTCAAAACGAAAGGTTTCTCGAAGTCGTTATCCTGTGAAATGTAACATTGCTTCACTCCTGCAGGGTTGTTGGACTGACGCTGGTTTAGTCAGGCAGTGGGATGTCTTTTTGATAAGCTTCATGATCCGGATCCGCGGGCATGTCATATCATCCGTCCAAGTGGTAGACAGTATACTCTACAATTGTTATTGTGGGGTACAACTGGACGCTTTCCTGGTTCATTGAGAAAATGCGGATTGGCTCCTGCGCGAAGCCGGACCGCTTGAGAATGCGATTCAGATCATTTTCCGTAAATCCATGGGGTGAAAAAGCATGCACGATGTATTGAATCGCAATTTGTATCTCGTCAAAGAACACGTCGGTATGTTCAAGGCGGCCAATAACTTTGATGTGTACGACCCGGAATCGGGCGAAATTATTTTGGAATGCCGCGAGGATAACCTGGGGACCTTCACGAAGATGCTCCGCTTCACAGACTATAAGCGGATGACGCCTTTCGATATTCAAATCCGCACGCCGTCGGGTGAGCAAGTCATTCGCATCTCGCGCGGAGTTTCCCTCTTTCTATCCACCGTCTCCGTATTCGACAAAAACGACAACTACATCGGCGGTTTCAAACAAAAGTTTTTCTCAATCGGCGGTGCATTTCGAGTTTTAGGGCCGGATGAAGGCCCCTTATGTGAGCTAAAAGGGAAATGGACCGGCTGGAACTTTCACTTTATGAAAGATGACGTCGAGTTCGCGCACGTCTCGAAAAAGTGGTCTGGGATGGGAAAGGAACTCTTCACCAGTGCCGACAACTATGTACTGGAAATGTTTGACACGATACCGCAGGACAATCCGCTGCGGCAATTGATTATGGCTGCGGTAATGTGTATTGACATGGTGCTGAAAGAGTAGCAGCCGCATGATTGACGACGTTTTTGCAGAACGGGTTCGTCGGCTGTCTATCGCCAGTTCCGACGGCGCTTTATTTTGTTCCGATCGATCTGTGTCTTCCGCCCACCGCTCACTTCGTTCTGATTTGAAACAGGACTATGTCACCACCCACGCAATTTTGTCTGTGAAACTCGTTAGTTACAGGACTGTAAATTAAAACGAAGAATAAAGTTACATATTGAAAATCTAATTTTGCCTGGTATCATGTCCAGCATCATATCAGAACTAAAACCGCTGATTTTGCACGTATTTGTTCTCTGTCAGTGTTATCTCAGAACAAGTCGGTGCAGGTAAATAACAAGTTAGATGCCTTGAGATAAATGACTCTCAACTACCAAGTGCTTGGAAACCCAGGCCGCGATAATGCACTTTTCGTTCGCGTCGAGTCGGGACAATCGATCGCGCGATTGCTTTTCGACTGTGGCGATGGTTGCTTATCGAGCCTGCCATTTTCCGAGATCCAGGCGATTGATCATCTGTTCTTCTCGCACCTGCACATGGACCACATTGGCGGTTTTGATTCATTTTTCCGTTGCACTTTCAATCGCGATGTCAAGCCGAACGTGATTTGGGGCCCTGCCGGTACGTCTGCCATTCTGCACCATCGATTTCAAGGGTTCTGGTGGAATCTTCACGCGGATCAATCTGGAACTTGGTCTGTAAACGACGTCCACCCGACCCACATTGAACAATTCCGATACGAGATTTCCGAGGCGTTTTCTGAACGCCACAACGAGAAACAGTCCGAACAATGCAGTCCGATACTGGATGCGAGCGACTATTCGGTCTCTGCGATCCACCTGAAGCATAACGGCCCCTGCCTGGGATATGTGGTTCGAGAAAAACCGAAGTGGAACGTCCAGACCGACCGTGTTGCTGAAATGGGCCTGCGTCCCGGCCCATGGATGAAAGACCTCAAAAGTGACACTTCGACACCTACGATTGACATCGATGGCCAGACATTTGATCTCGCGGCACTACGCAATGATTTGTTAATTGAATCGCCTGGCGAATCGATCGCATACCTTACTGATTTCCTGCTCGACGATCCAACGAGCGAACAACTGCAGGAAGTCTTAGGTGATTGCACTACGGTTGTCTGCGAAGCGCAGTACCGGGATCAAGACATCGATCTCGCACAACGCAACTTTCACACAACGACAACATCGGTCTCTCACCTTGCCGCCCGCTCCGGTTTCGGAAAACTCGTCTTATTCCATCTATCCGACCGGTATACGACAGATGAATGGGGTGAAATGTTGGCCGAATGCCGAATGATATTTCCAAATACAGTTTTCCCCAAAAACTGGAGCATCGAACCGCAAAGCAACGACATCTAATAAGGCGTTGCACCGGAACACGCTCGTCTTTTGGCTATTCGACGTCTTCACCTTCGTTTACGCTTTTCGGTTGTTCAAATGTAAATCGCATTGCACCGCGTGCCCGGTGAACCTGTTTGTTATCCAATAAACTCATTCGTTTTTACAGACGTCCTGTAATTCGACCCATTAAACGGTTTCGCGTCACTTCGATCCGATCTGAAATTGATCCTTACCAATCAACCCACTTAAATTTGTTCTCGAAACTCATCGAATGCCGGACAGCAATCGAAAACGATGTTTCTTGTGGCGCACCACCGAACCGGATTTTTATATTTTTCTGGTCATTTACGGATCTGGGCTACGACTACTGAGTAGACACCCTTAATAAAATACGTAATGAGGTGGGTTGTATGACAGGTGAAGAACAACCGAATTGGGCACAGATCGTTAATCGACACGGGAAACGAGTATTTCGCATTGCGAACCGTATTCTTGGATCGGTTCACGATGCCGAGGACGTGTCCCAGGAAGTATTCACCGAAGCTTATCGGATGCATCAGGCCGGTCCTGTACAGAGTTGGACCGGATTGCTGGTACGGCTAGCGACGTTGCGAGCCATTGACCGACTACGGGGAACTCGACTGGCCAAAGAGTTGCACGATAATGACCATGTTTCGACCATCGAACCCTTCGATGAATTGACGGCCAGGGAACTGGCCCAGTGGTTGCGCGCCGCGATCGCTCGACTGCCCGACCAGCAAGCTACCGTCTTCGCGCTGGTCCATTTCGAGCATTTATCACGCGACGAAGTCGCTTCGAGCCTGGACATCTCTCCTGAATCAGTTTCCACCGCGTTGTACAAGGCGCGTCAACGATTGATATTACAAATTTCCGTCCTCAACGAAGGAAACTCACAATGACCAATCAACGCCACACAGCAGAATTTGATTACCTGGAACCCCTCCTGGATTCCGCCGTACAAGCTGTCCTGGCAGAGACTCTTCCGGAAGACGCGGTTGAACGCATCAAGATGCGGGCGGCAAGTCTCGATACCCTGGCTAGCTCGCCTGATAAGCAACGTGTACGGCGTCGAGCGTGGCTTGTTCGAATGCCCAACCACTATGGCATCGTTGCGACCGTGGTTGTACTTGCTGCAATTGCGGGTTTCTCGCTACTCATAAACCGCACAGCCGGACAGGCCTTCGCGGACGTGATTCAGAATGTCAAGAGAGTCAGCTCAGTTCAATTGACCATGACCACGCGATTTGGTCATCAGCCTGAGATCAAAGGCAAAATGTTTCTCGAAGGAGACCAGCTGCGGATCGAACAGTTTCAAGGGATGATGGTTCAGGTGGGCGATCTCAGGCAGAAACACGCCTTAGTACTGGATACATACCGCAAGCTTGCTCAGCCGATTGATATTGACGAACATTTCGCCAGAGAATTCGTTAACCCAATCGATCAACTCCGTCGTACCAAACCGGAAAACGCGATCAACATCGGCGAGGAAGATTTGAAAGGGCGTCTCACACAGGTTTATCGGATCGATAAGGTTGACTTATTGGGCATGCGTGGTAACGGCGAAATGTTGGTATGGGTCGACCCGATAGACGGACTGCCGGTGAAGATCGTGATACATGATTCCAATCCGGAAGCGGAAACGGAGATTCGGTTTGAGAGTTTTGTTTGGAACGAACCGCTTGACGCCAACCTGTTCGCGTTGACGATTCCCGATGGCTATCAGTTGGGGACTGTAATAACGATGCCGCCTCGAAACAAATCGACGCCCCCCTCTACCGGGTCGGGGACCCCTCAGTCGCAACTGGCCCAGGGCATCTTGAGCCGCGACCGCGTCCCTTCGCGAATTGTGTGGGGGCCACTGGGCAAGACCATCACCGCAATCATGCGAGACCCAGAGTCGGTCGCTCCACATGAACGCAAAGCCAACGAGTTGCGGCAGTGGAACGTCGCGACTGGAAAGTTGAACTGGTCCAAAGGTATCGCCGGAGCGTCCAGGATGGCAGCTTCAACGGACGGAAAGAATCTTGCAACCGTTGTGGGCTACGAAGTCCAGTTGCGCGATCCGACGACCGGTCAAGTGAAGAACAAATGGACCACCGACAAGCGGCTTTTACCTTTGGCGTTCTCTCCCGATGGCGAGACCGTGGCGGCAGGCATTACCGGGGGGGGACCATTCGGTGGAAGAGGCAAAAAAGTATCCGGTGGCGTACAATTCTGGGATGCGGAGCACGGCACACTGAAACGGTCTTTGGCCGATGACAAACAGACCACGTACATTCGGTATTCGTTGGACGGACGCTATCTAGCTACCTCATCGAACGATGGACCGGTTAAGCTGTGGGACCCAACGACAGGCGAATTGATTCGCATCTTTGCGGGTCGAGGGCAGGTGGCCTTCTCACTAGACGGTCGGCTCATTGCCTGTGCGGCGTCCAGGCCCTATCCACTGAAGAATAAGACAGCAGATGATATAAAGCTCTACAATATCCAAACTGGAAAGCTCATGCAGACACTAGCCAGCGGTGACCACACCGAGGAGAGCTGGGTGCTTTGGGTGGCATTTTCTCCCAATGGTCACCTGATCGCCAGTGCAAGCTGGGATGGAACGGTCAAACTATGGGATGTCACCACAGGCAAGCTGCAGAAAACGATCACCGAACACAAAGGCGGTGTCGTCTGCTGCGAGTTCGCACCTGATGGCAACACCTTGGCCACCGGCAGTGAGGATAAGACGTTACGCTTGTGGAATCTCCAACAGCTTATGGCTCCGTAGCATGATTGCCAGTCACCCAACCGTCATGCCTGTTTCTTTGGAATCCCGAAACAGGACCATTAAACGGTTTCGCGTCATTTCGAGCTGATTAGCAATTGTCCCATGTGTCCGGTCTAAATACTCGTCCAACACTGTTGGAGTCAAACTCCCTAACCAGAATGAAATCACAGAATCCTGCATGCAGCTCCGCAGAAACCAATCCCCCATTTTACAAAAAAGAAACTCACCCACTGCTGAAAAATGTTCCTGACTCTGACTCTGCTCCCCCGAACCCGAGAAAAAAACAGGTCTTTTCAAATGCTTGATGTTGCCTATGAACAATACCTGAAACAGCCGCATGCTACCAGAGTCTGTCACGCCTTCGTGGAAGCACTACGAGACGCGAATCTGCATGTCGAGTCTGACTGTCTGTTCCGCTGGCTCAAGGGAGAGATCCAATCAGAACGGGAATTCATTGGCCCTTTACCTCCGATGACCCCCAGGGTGGGAGATTACTGGTTTGATACGGTTGCCATGACTCAGGCAGTTTATCTCTTTGATGAAGAAACGGAAAACCACTTCTGGCTGTCGACCAGCCCCGTGAGAACCTGGCAGTATTCAGGATTTTTACGAACTGCAGCCTGGAAAGTCATCGATGATCCCTTTCTGTCTGTGAACGATGTGCTGAAATCGTCGCGCATAGATCGGCTTCAGCTGACAGATCCTGTCACCAACCTCTACAATGCAGAAGCTTTCGCTTACGCACAATGGTTTCACAAAATCCTCTGTACCGAATTTGATCTCATACGGGGGCTCTCCCTGAAACGAAGCGATCTGCCCGCCAATCTCCGAGAGTCTGCCTTACGTCTCTGGGACTTAATGCGTCCCGCGGACGATGAGGAAAATTCCAGGGGAGTCATCCGTATCAGCGATTCCCCTTTAGAGTTACAGATGGAAGCTCTTGGAGAATGGGAAACCCACTCAGATATCGGACTGTTAACTTCTACAGCGGGTGACAGTCCAATGACCCCGGACGAGTATGGTACCCGGACGGAATTTGTGATCTTTAAAACTCTCTTAGACCGGAATCAGTTTGAGAGGACTTCCAATTGAACTATGGAGTATCGCACTCCGTTATCACCACAGAAAAGACCGGGCTCCTGAGAGATTTTATTGATTCAATCATTAATCCTGGCTTGTCAATCTGCAGCCGTTTAGACTGAAGATACACATACCTTGGTACAACCCAGGCCCTTCATTCACCCATGATACAGGAAATCAATCACATGATTTGCCCCAAACGTAATGAAGAAATGGAAAAGGGTTACCTGCTTGACTCTTCTTATGGCGGTGCGAGGAAGGCGGTCTGGGTCAGAGGGAACGACCTTCCCACGATTAAGATTTCCGCCTTTCCGCCCGCAGTCGAGATTACAGGCGAACAATACCAACTCGACGTTTACCGCTGCACTGCCTGTGGTCTGGTCGAGACCTGTGCCACTGAGCAGGTTTAGCAGACAAAAAGGTGTCAGATAAATTGAAGGCGGTGGGAACGTTTTTTACTGGCACCTGAAGCAGAAAATGATTCTTGACACCGTTTTTCTTCCACATCACTAAAGACTGCCCGGCACCAAACGAACAAATACAATGGTAACTTATATTCCCCTTTCCAATTGACAGACCACTGAACATTCGACACATTAAGATGATACATACCCCTGTCTCTCAACAGTGATGTAAGAGAGGATGGCACTCCCGGGTTAGAAACTGTTTCCATTAATCGGTCACTGAGGAGAAGACTATGCCAGCTAGAAATCAGTGGTGGGATGACGTCATCAAAACAGACACGGCGAACTATTATCGAACCGCCGAACAGGCAAGAAAAGACAATGGTTCCCGCAAGCCTCCTTCCAGTGGTAAGAAAGGTGCGTACATCTGGGGCGATCGCGTGCGCGTGCTTGAGAGCCGGCCGGGGGTCACGCGGGTCAGCGGGCGCAACGTCGAATTGTGGGTCAACAATCGACATCTCGGCGGCGAGCCACTCTTAGAGGTCTATGTCATCGACGTCGGTCAGGGAGACGGCCTCCTGGTCGTCACTCCTGATGGTCATAATATTATGGTCGATGGCGGCAACACCCGTTCGTTTCAGAATGGCGGTAAGAACGCCGCTGATTTCGTCGATTGGAAATTCTTCAAGGACTACGTTTCCTTCGCCGACCGGAACGATCTCAATCAGACGAAGATCCAGCTCGACGCAATGATTGCCACTCACAACGACATCGACCATTTCGGGGGGCTCTTCGATTTAATTGACCAGGACGAGAAGGACCGGGCCGAACTCGATTGCAAGGCGGTAACGGCTGAGGTGGTCTACCATGCCGGGCTCTCCTGGTGGTTCAATGGACGCGATAGCCGCGGGCGGGCGAAACGCAGCCTCGGCCACACCGACAGCGGTTGCTACACCAAACTGCTGGGGAACCGCAGTTCCGCCCTCGATGCGGTGGCAAAGATCGACGATCCAGACTTAGATACCTTGAGCGGATCATGGGGGCAGTTCATCCAGGCCGCCACAAAATTGAAACGCAAGTCGGGTTCCCCCTCCGCCATTACACGCCTCTCGACCGCCACACATGATTACCTTCCGGGCTTTGAACCAGCCGATGGGAAGTGCGCTATCCGACTGCTCGGTCCGGTAGAGAACCAGGTCAACGGGGTACCCGGGCTCAAGAAGTTTCCAGATGGAGACTCGAAGAACACCAACGGCCACAGTGTCGTCCTGCGCCTTGACTACGGCGAACGCCGAATTCTACTGACCGGCGACCTGAATACCCACAGCCAGAACCATATCATGGACTACTATGGCGCGAACTTCCTCGCCGAGTACAAGAGTGACGTCGCCAAAGGTTGCCATCACGGAAGCCACGATGTCTCATATCGCTTCCTCGAGGGAATGCGGCCGCTTTGCACGGTCATCTCTTCAG